>JBBRVO010000064.1:0-12931 GCA_038246775.1 Peptostreptococcales bacterium
AGTTGACGTCTGAAAATCAGCGCTCTAAACACGGTTAAAACTAGAATAATTCCAGTTAGTAGGACAACAAAGGTCGTTCCCATACTGAGCACATAGCTTGATGTGAAAATTTTGCTTAATCCAAAAAACATGAATATAACGAATGCACTCATTTTTATCACTGGTTCGGGAATTTTATTGCCTAATTTAGCCCCTACAAATATACCGAGCGAACTCACTAAAACCATACCAGTCACTGTACCCATCAGTGTCAAAAATGGAAATGTCGCTTGAGTAGACAACGTGAGCGCCGTAAGCTGTGTCTTGTCTCCAAGTTCACCTAAAAAAAATGCAAACGCAACTGTGGCAATTGCACCGAATTTTTTGCCTGAGAGCTCATCTTCTTCTTTTTCTGCAATGGATAATGATAAAAGGTCGAATGTGATAAACATGACCCCCGCTATTAGTTGCAACGCTTCTAAAGGAACAAATTGTGTCAACATTGAACCAAGGAGTATCGCAAGACCATGATTTAGAAAAGCACCAATGGCAACACCAATCAATATTTGTTTTATTTTATATTGCGTTGCAAAAGCCATCGCCATAATTTGTGTCTTATCACCCATCTCTGCGATAAAAATCAGCGCTAGGGCTTGTATATAATCATTCATGCTGCCTCTCCCCCAAAATAAAACTTAACAATCTATTATCTCATATTTTTCAGATGCCTTCAATGGCTATGTATACAAAAGGCTTAATGGGTTCATTAGACCCATTAAGCCTTTTGCGATAGTTATTTAATAGTTATTGACTTCTGAACATTATAGTAGATTAACCTCTTACAGCTTCGGCACCACGATTCATAGCCGTTTCATTGATTGGCATCAGATGTGATTTTGATTCTCCGAAGATTTTCTTAAGCGCACTCATAACAGAAGGGATGCTAACTGATTTTGTGAGTTCAAGATAGGCACCTAGCATGACCATGTTTGCAACTTTTGCATTGCCAATTTCATTGGCAATTTCGTTCGCTGGCACGTAGTAAGCGATTAAGTCTGATCTCGACGTTTTTTTGTCTATCAATGAGCTATTGATGATAATTTTGCCACCTTTTTCAATATCCATTTCAAATTTGGCCAATGATGGTAAATTTAAGATAATTGCAGAGGTTGCATCATCCGTAATAACTGGTGATCCAATTGGACGTTCAGATACCATAACGCTACAGTTCGCCGTACCACCACGCATCTCTGGGCCATATGAAGGCAACCAAGATACTTCTTTATTTTCAATCATGCCAGCGTAGGCAATCAATTGACCGATTAACATAACACCTTGTCCACCAAATCCCGCGCAAATTACTCTTTCATTTAGCATTTACTTTACCTCCCCTGGACGTCTTAAGTTACCAAGTGGATAGTAAGGGATCAAATTATCAGCTAACCACTTAAGTGAGTCGATTGGTGTAAGTCCCCAGTTTGTTGGGCAAGTTGAAAGCACTTCAACGATAGAGAATCCTTTTCTGTCAATTTGACATTGGAAAGCTTCTTTAATCGCTTTTTTAGCTTTTCTAATATTAGCAGGTGTATCCACAGATACACGCTCTACAAATGCCGCACCGTCTATTGTTGCTAACATTTCAGAAACGCGAAGCGGCATACCTGAATGCTCCACCGTTCTACCGAGTGGTGCAGTTGTCGCACGTTGTCCAATCAAAGTCGTTGGCGCCATTTGACCGCCTGTCATACCGTAGATGGCATTGTTGACGAATATCGTTGTGATTTTTTCACCTCTGTGTGCAACGTGAACGATTTCAGCAGTTCCAATTGAAGCCAAATCGCCATCGCCTTGGTAAGAAAATACCACTTTATCAGGGAGAACGCGTTTGATGCCAGTTGCTACAGCAGGTGCTCTACCGTGTGACGCTTCTTGCATGTCGCAGTTGAAATAATCATAAGCAAGTACTGAACAACCAACTGGTGCAACACCAATTGTTTCGCCGAGCACATCGAGTTCTTCAAGCACTTCTGCAACTAATTTATGAATAATGCCGTGTGTACAACCAGGGCAATAGTGTGTTTCTTTATCTGTTAAGCCTTTTGATTTTTGAGCGACTATAGCCATTATTTTACACCCCCAACCAATTCTTTCACTTTGTCCATAATACCTTCTGGCGAAGGAATCATACCGCCTGATCTACCGTAGAAATGAACTGGCCATCTGCCATTTGATGCAATCTTAATATCATCTACCATTTGTCCCATAGACATTTCTACAGACAATAATGCTTTACAGTTTTCAGGTACGAGGTCAAATGCTTTTTCTGGGAAAGGCCATAATGTAATCGGTCTTATTAAACCAACATTGATGCCTTGCGCTTTAAGGTCGATGATCGCATTTCTAACAATACGCGATGTCGTACCGTATGCCACAATCACTACCTCTGCATTTTCTAGGTTGTAAGTTTCGCATCTCGTTTCATTAGCCTTCATAGCGTCATATTTTGCCTGAAGTCTGATGTTGTGATCTTCAAGACCCTGTGGGTCAAGGAATAGTGAATTGATGATATTGGGCTTTCTAGTGCCTTTTGTACCAACAGTCGCCCAGTCTTTACCTGGAAGTTCAAATCTTGATTTGATATCGTTGAATTCGATCGGTTCCATCATTTGGCCGATCATACCATCGCCAACCATCATAACTGGATTTCTATAAAAGTCGGCTGCATCAAACGCTTCTTGCATTAAATCAACCATTTCTTGAAGATTTGCTGGTGCATAGACGAGTAACTTATAATCGCCATTTCCACCGCCGCGCGTTACTTGATTATAGTCAGATTGAGCGGGTTGAATACCGCCAAGACCTGGACCACCACGAACGATATTTACGATAACACAAGGAAGTTCAGCACCTGCGATGTATGTGATGCCCTCTTGTTTAAGTGCGATGCCTGGTGAAGAAGAAGATGTCATAACGCGAGCGCCTGCACCTGCTGCGCCATATACCATATGGATCGCTGCAACTTCACTTTCTGCTTGTAAGAACACGCCGCCAACTTTTGGCATTTCTTTTGACATATATTCAGGTATTTCATTTTGTGGGGTTATTGGGTATCCAAAGAAGAATTTGCAACCTGCTTTAATCGCTGCTGCACCAATAGCCTCATTTCCTTTCATAAGTACCTTTGCCATTAACTTACCTCCCTAGAATCTTTCTACTGTAATTACTGAATCGGGACACATAATTGCGCAGTTAGCACAACCGATGCATTTTTCCATTTCAAATACTGTAGCAGGATGGAACCCTTTAATATTGATCTTCGATGTATCCATAGTCACGATTTTAACAGGGCAGTTTGTTGTACATAGCCCACAACCTTTACAAATATCTTCATTAAATATAACTTTACCTTTAGCCACCTTAACGCCTCCTATACAATAATCAATTTTACTTTGAAAGCCTCTACATCCAATCTTCACGCATATACATATGGATCGGGAAGATTTGTCCCTCAAGATCCGTTGGCAAATGGCGGGTAACCTTTTCCAGTACGGTGATGTATTTTATCGGAACATTGACTGCGCGAGATACTTCCATCGCTAATGTTTGACCTTTTAAAACGTCTTCTTTACTCGTATCTCTAAGCATATGTGTATTGTTCACAATGCCAGTGATCTTTACGCCAACTGTGTCTTCTATGTTTCTAATGTGAGAAATTACATGTGCCACATCTTGTGTTTCTGTACGGTTTGCATTGAGTACGAAAAACATATCATAGGCACCTGGTTTAAAATAGGCTGCAAATCTTGCGAGTACTCTAGCGCCCACTGAATCGCCACCAACATCTAGGATCACTTGCATCAACTCATTTTGTAGCGGCGCCAATACGCTTGGGGAAACCATTGGCAAGTCGAGATTTGCGTCGTGTCCTCTTGCTCCTGAGATTACATGGATACCATTTTCTTCTAATAGAACAGCTTTCTCTCTAGATCTAAAGTATGGATTGACAATATCTAAATCACATAACGAGACATTTGAAGTCAGCTTACTAAGTGCCATCGCATAATTGACAGCAAATTCTGTTTTACCGCTTCCATAGTGTCCAATGAATATTCTTATTCTCGCATCCTGCATTAAATCTAATGACATTTTTTCACCATTCCTTTATTTGTTCGCAACCAAACGCTCATTGCGCTTATGCGTAAATTTGTGCGTCTTCTTCTTTTCTGAGTACGCGAAGACCCCCTTGAGCGAGAGCAATCATCTCATCTTCTCCTGGATATACGACAACATCGCCGATAAATTCAACACGTGCTTTAATCCAATTGATCAGCATTTCACCATAAGCCAAACCACCCGTTAAGATGATGGCATCAACGTTTCCTTTGAGTACCGTTGCACAGCTGCCAATATCTTTAGCCACTTGATAGGCCATTGCTTCAAAGACGCGTTTTGCATTTTCATCGCCTTCTTCAATCATTTTGACAACCTCTCTGCCATCATTCGTTCCAAGATAAGCTACAAGACCACCTTTGCCAGTAATCATCTTTTTGATCTCGGCATGCGTATATTTTCCTGAAAAGCACATTTTAGCAAGATCTCCAACAGGAAGGCCACCAGTACGCTCTGGTGAGAATGGGCCTTCACCATCAAGTGCATTGTTGACTTCTATCACGCGGCCATCCTTATGTGCACCAACAGAAATACCACCCCCTAAATGGGCGACAATCAAATTGAGTGTGTCATAGGGTTTATTGTTTTCAATGGCATATCTTCTAGCAACTGCCTTTTGATTGAGTGCATGGAAAATCGAAATTCTTTCAATTTCTGGCATGCCCGAGATTCTTGCGATTGGATCGAATTCATCCACGACGACAGGATCTACGATAAATGCGGGGATGTTAAGTTGATGTGCAATCTCATTTGCTATCATGCCACCGAGATTAGAAGCGTGTTCGCCTCTATTTGCTTCTTTGAGCGCTTCAATCATCTCAGCGTTGACAGCATATGTGCCACCTTTAATCGGCTTGAGAAGGCCACCACGTCCAACGACAGCACTTAATTTCGTGAGGTTTATACCATTGTCATTAAGCGCTTTTAGAATAACGTTTTTTCTAAAATCATACTGATCTGAAACTTTTTCATACGGGTGAAGTTCATCGTTTGAATGTCTCAAAGTTGTTTCAAAGACTTCCTTCTCGTTGTCATAGATTGCAATCTTAGTCGAAGTAGAACCTGGATTGATTGCAAGTATTCTAAACACTTCCATAAAACCTCCATAACTTTTTTTATTTAACCTTTACAACTTTATCTTAATCATTTTTATGTTTTTCGTTTACAGAGACGCCATAAGTACGCCGAGTGCGATTGAATTGAGTTTTGAATCGTCTGAATCCGCTCTAGAAGTCAAGACGATTGGCGCTTTAGCTCCAACGATGATGCCCGCAGATTTTGCGTTCGCCAAAAAGTTGAGTGCTTTATAGAGTACATTTCCAGCTTCAATAGTCGGACAAAGTAGTACATCCACATCGCCTGCCATCGGGTCCTTGATGCCTTTAATTTCTGCCGCTTCTTTAGAAACCGCGTTGTCAAGTGCAAATGGACCGCCAACGATACAGCCTGTGATCAATCCTTCTTTGTTCATTTTTACAAGTTCACCTGCATCCACTGTTGCGATCATGGATTCAGTCACTTTTTCTTTTGCAGCGATAACACCAACATTAGGCATGTCGATATTAAGAGCGCGTGTTACAAATAAAGTGTTTTCTATAATTTGTTTCTTTGCATTTAAATCAGGTGCAATGTTCATTGCTGCATCTGTTACCAGTAGAATCTTATGATAAGTCGGCACATCGAATACGGCAACATGGCTTAAAACGTTACCTGTTCTCAAGCCAATTTCTTTGTTGAGTACCGCTTTCAGTATGATCCCTGTATCTACTAGTCCTTTCATTACCAAATCTGCTTTTCCAGAAGATACGAGTTCAACCGCTTTGAGTGATGCCTCTGCAAGATCAAGTATATTGATGATTTCAAATCCGCTTAAATCCAAATCAATTTCTGAAGCAATCGTTCTGATTTCTGCTTCATTGCCTATTAGGTAACCATTGACAATGCCTTTGTCGTAAGCCGTTTTAATCGCTTTTAATACATCATCATCTTGTGCACAGGCAACGGAAATACGTTTTGGTCCTTTTTTTACGGCAAGTTCAAGTAATTCGTCGAAATTCTTAATCATTGAAAGTTACCTCATTTTCATATATTTTTGCAGCTTCTTCACCACTGAGTACCCGAAGAACCCCAAGATTCAGTGCTTCCATCTCGTCTTCTCCAGCTTTGATAATCACCGGTGCGATGAAACTTACACGTTCCGTAATAAGATCCGTCAAATATTTAGAATACGCGACGCCGCCCGTTAAAACAACTGCATCCACTTTGCCTTCAAGAACAGTGGCCATAGCCCCTATTTCCTTGGCGATTTGATAACCCATCGCTTCAAATATCAGCTTAGCTTTTTCGTCACCTTGTTCAATACGCTTTATCACTTCTCTACCGTCATTTGTTCCAAGATAAGCAGTCATGCCACCTTTTCCACGCATTTTCTTTTTGAGTTCATCAGGCGTATAGAGTCCTGAAAAACACATTTTTGCGATATCACCAACCGGTAATCCACCTGCACGCTCTGGAGAAAACGGTCCCATTTCATTGGCATTATTGGCATCAATCATTTTGCCATGTTTCATTGGCACAATAGATATGCCCCCGCCGAGATGCGCCATTACGAGATTCAATGACTCAAGTGGTACGTTTTTATCCTTAGCAACACTAATAGCAATTGCTCTTATATTTAAAGCGTGAACCAATGATTTTCTTTTAATTTGTGGTAATCCAGATATTCTGGCAAGTGGTTCAAATTCGTCTACTGCCACTGGATCGACGATAAAGGCATCTAGGCCTTCCTCTTTGGCGATTGCATCTGCAATCATGCCGCCTAGGTTAGATGCATGCTCGCCTTGGATGCCAATAATGAGGTCCTTTACCATGGCCTCAGTTACTCTATAAGTGCCGCTTGGCATTGGCCTTAATAGCCCCCCACGTCCTACGACAGCTTTTAATTGCTTTGAGGAAATATCGTTTTGTGCCATCCAGTTAAGAATCATTTCTTTTCGGTAATCATATTGATCTGTTATTTTTTCAAATTGATCCAATTTTGCAGTATCATGGTCTAAATTTTCTTGACCAATTTTTGTTGTTCCATTGTAGACTGCTATTTTCGTCGATGTTGAACCAGGATTAATAACTAACACGAGTTCTCTTTCCATGCATAACCTCCAAATTAATTGTCCATACTATTGATACGCAAGTTCTATGCCAAATGCTTTCATTGTCTAGATAGTCATCTTTCCAATGCTTGAGCAAAAGTAGATTCATTTAGCAATCGTAAAACGCAAAAAAATGCATGCAATTTATTGCACACATTTTTATTTAGTGCAATAAATTGCACGTCATCATTCAATATAATATCACAAATATAGTTAGATATCTAAACTTTTGATCTTATAATATAGCGTCCTTAATGAAATTCCAAGGGATTTAGCTGTTTCTTCACGGCTATTTTCATATTTGAGCAAAACGGACTTAATAAACACCTTTTCATAGTTTTTAATCGTGTTGTCTAGGGTAGTATCTTCAGATATCAAAACGAGATCCTCTTGAGGCGCAGTTTCCACTGCATTATACAAGATAGGTGGCATATGACTGAGCGTCAAAAGATGCTCGTGCATTTTGATATTGATCATAGCGCGACCGATAAAGTTTTCGAGTTCTCGAACATTACCAGCCCAGTCATAAGCAATAACGCGTTCCATCGCAGCTGTCGAAATATCTGAAACATTACGACCGTATTCTTGATTGTATTTATTGATCAGATGTTTGACCATATCTGGGATATCCGACTTGTGTTTTCTAAGTGGTGGAATATCGATTGGTACTACGTTTAATCGATAGTAGAGATCCTGTCTGAATTTCTTTTCTAGAATGGCATTTTCAAGGTCTACATTAGTAGCTGAGATAATCCTAACATCTATGGTCTTGGGCTTATTGCTACCAACCCGCAGAATTTCTTTTTCCTGTAGCACACGCAATAATTTAGCTTGCGTATTTAAACTGAGTTCACCAATTTCATCTAGAAAGATTGTACCACCATTGGCCTTCTCAAACAAACCGACTTTACCACCCTTAGATGCACCGGTAAATGCGCCTTCTTCATAACCGAACAATTCACTCTCAAGCAAGTTTTCACTTATCGCCGCGCAATTGACTCTGACAAACTGCGAATATCTACGATTTGATGCATTGTGAATAGCATGTGCGAAAAGTTCTTTACCTGTCCCACTTTCGCCACGAATAATAACTGTTGCGGGCGTCTCGGCCGCGATTTTGGCTTTCTCAATGGCATTTAGAAGAATTTCACTCGTACCAACAATATCGTCGAAAGTATACTTAGCCTCAAGATTTCTGATAATCTGTTTCGCTTGGTCAAGCCTTTCATAGATGGCATTAATCTCAGTCAAATCATGTATAATTGCAACAGAACCTTTAAGAACCCCTTTGACAATGATTGGTGCCGCCTCAGCAATGACTTCTTTTTTCATAAGACCGACTTTCAATCTTTTGCCTTTCACTGGTTTACCTGTTTTGATGACTTCTTTGTGTACACTTTCACCTTCAGCGAGATCAAAGGTACAGTCTTGGCCGATAACGTCTTTCTCGGTGTAGCCTGTCATTTTAGTGTAAGCAGGATTGATAAGTATACCAATCCCGTGTTCATCAACGACGGAAATAGCATCTTGCGTCGCATTGATAGTGGCTTCAAGTGTTTCTCTAACTTCACTGAGATTTGTAATCTTCTCCGCAAGTTCAATCAAGTCCGAAATATCTCTAAACACTGCAATTGCACCGATTATCTTACCATTATCATCTAGAACAGGCATCCTATTTGTGATAATCACAATATCATTGAGTGGCTGTTGTTGATTGAGTTCCGATTTGCCTGTTTTTAAAATAATGGGCAGCCTCGTGTTCTCTATAACCGTTTCAACTTTCTGACCCAAAACATCCATTGCCCATTTTCCAGTTAATCGCTCAGCTGATTTATTGAATAATGTCACGATGCCATGACTATCAACAGCGATCATAGCGTCATGCGTTGCATCTAATATTTTTTGAATATCTTTACGCATTTATGCACCCGTCCTTTATTAACTTTATGCATCTATTAAGGATTCGGAACGACTGGTGTACCCTCCGTTACGATGACATCAATATAATTAGGATTGATTTCGATCTGTCCAAATTTGGCGATATCCGAAGGATTAATCTGCAACCTATAAATACCTGCAGCGGTAACCTTGCTAAAATTCACATCAATACGGATGTCATTTTTCGTTAAATTCGTAATGATTGACTCAATATCCATGACTTTCACAGAAATCGTCGGCGGATTGCCAGTTAGATCAATCGCAAATTTCTCGTCCAAGTTTACTTTAGGTATTTCGCCGACATCAAACAGGAATTCTTTTGTTTGAATTTGTTCAATTTTAATTTCCACTTGAATTGGACCATCCTGCCCTATCGTTTTCAAACCTTCAGGCAAAATCAAATCTTTCTCTACGATGAAAGAACCCGCTTCGTCCCCATTTAGCTGTATTGCTTCCGTATAAATATTTTCAAGTTTATCAATAATGCTAATTTCACCACTAAGGGAGATTGTTTCTGGTATCGTCTTCACACTCACAATCTTATAGCCCGTCATGGATTCACCTTGAACATCGGCTATGATTGGCACTGGCTTTGTCTTTCCTATTTTCAAGTTCAGCTTTGCATAGTTTCGATCTAAGCTCACACCGTTTACAACTTCCCCGTCAAATGAATAAGGTACCAATGAAACTTCTCGTTCATGATTACTGGTTATCGTATTGACCGAAATTGTACCACCAAGATAGGATACTGAGTTAACAAGGCTTTCAGGTCCAGATACTTTTATCTCGACAGGATTTACTTCAAGAGATTCTTGAAAAAGCGACTCTTGGAAATCATCCGAAAGAATGATCTTAACTGGCTTTGGTAATGAAACTACACGGTCAACCGTTAAAGCAATTTCAACTGGCAGAACGCCTTTTATACTAACTGATTCAGAATTGATAGTACTATTGATGAACACGTTATTGAGGCCACTTCTCACCGAGCGCATATCTGCCCAAAGATAGATAGATTTTGAATTAAGACCAAGTACATTGTTTCTACGACCAGAAACTTCAACATTTACAAAGAAATCCGTCTGGTTCATAATCTTTAAATTGTTTTGATCCAGTTCTTGAGTATTGGTAAGTTGAACAGGTATATTTTCAAAAACCCTTGTAATTTCCGGATCAACTTGATCCATGACAAAAAACCAAAACAAAACGGCCAGAGCCAAAGAAAGTAATTTTGTTCCAGAATTGTGTGAGAGTTTAGTTTCAAAGATGGATTTCGGCAAGTTAAATAACCATTTTGCCGCATGTTTAATGATCGATTTATGTTCTGTTTTCATTTTTATTTTTTGGGGTTTATTTTTTTGAAACATTCTTATCCCCCCCGTCCTTTTCAGTTTCAAGGGTATTAATCATTAAATCCCTTAATGTTGTCGTATCCAAAAATCTTTGTAACTTGCCTTCAACTGCCATAGAAATAGCACCAGTTTCTTCAGATACAATGACAATGAGTGCATCTGAACTTTCCGTCATGCCCATAGCGGCACGGTGACGTGTTCCCAACTCTTTACTGATATATTTATTGGAGGATAATGGCAAAAGACACCCTGCAGCCATCAACCGATTATTTTTAATAATAACTGCGCCATCGTGAAGTGGTGATTTAGGATAAAATACATTCATGAGCAAATCTGCTGTAATATTTGCATCCAGTGTTGTCCCTGTTTCAATAATGTCATTAATGCCAATAAGACGTTCAATAACAATCAATGCGCCAATCTTCTTTCTAGACATAACACTAACTGCGTCAACAATCTCGTTTATAGAACGCGTTTGTTCTTCAATAGAACCTTTTTTATTATTCGATAATAACCACTGGCTTCTTCCCAAATGCTCAAGCGCTTTTCTGAGTTCAGGTTGAAAAATAATAACGAGTGCAATTAGCCCTATTGTAAAAGTGCTCTCCAAAATATAATTGATTGCATATAATTTTGCCCATTCACTTAATTTCGAAATAATCAAAATAATCAAAAACCCTTTAACCAATTGCTCGGCGCGTGTTTCTTTGATTAAACCTAAGAGTTTATAAAAAACAAAGGCAATTATACCAATATCAATGATATAGGTTATTTTTATTTCAGATACAAATGCCAAAATCGATTCAAAAAACGCGTTAAGAAGTTCCATTGTACACCCCTTGGAATTATTTCGTAGTCTACTTAACAGTATACTATTAATTTTGACTATTTGTATTCTACTTATTTTATTCTTAATATATTTGTAATTTTTTTGATCCAACTGAATTTCTTTATATAAATTTGAGCAATTGTTATTACAACATCAAATATTATAAGCAACTATAAAAAATACCAATAGTCCTGACAACTTTAAAAGCTATATAAATGCCACTGACTTTTTTATAGTGTGACATTTGATTGGCTTAATTTACTTTGCTTCATGATTTCAAGATATATTTCAATAATACAGGGCACAAGTAGATCCGATTCTACATTGTCCCTATTTTCACGAATTAATTCTGTTAAATCATGAATTACGGATGATTCTCTCTTAGAATCATATATAGGTTTATTACTCACCTGTTTTAATCTTCCAATTTCATCCGTTATTGAAAATCTGGAAATTAAAAGGTTTATGAGATTTTTATCAACGGCGTTCAAGAGCATTCTTAGCTCGAGTAACTTTCTCTGATAATCATCCGTTTCTTTTTCGTCCATAATAGCCTCCATTATTTTGGCATACCTGAATATGCTTATTGTATCATTATCTTATTAACCCTTAATCAATCTTATTAATCATTATATCAAAATTTTGACTTTTATCAAAAAAGTAAAAGACCAACGATTAAGAAATCTTAATCATTGATCTAATGTGGTGCCTCGAGGCGGAATCGAACCACCGACACGGGGATTTTCAGTCCCCTGCTCTACCGACTGAGCTATCGAGGCATAATGAGAAACGTATTTCAGTTTCTCTGGAAATCTTAGATTTCCTAAAGTGGTGGGCATAAGTGGACTCGAACCACCGGCCTCACGCTTATCAGGCGTGCGCTCTAACCAGCTGAGCTATACGCCCACAGTAATAAATGGTGAAAAAATGGCGGAGAGGGTGGGATTCGAACCCACGTGGGCTTACACCCTAACGGTTTTCAAGACCGCCCCGTTGTGACCGCTTCGGTACCTCTCCGTGATTGGTGCGTCCAAAGGGACTCGAACCCCTAACCCCCGCCTTAGAAGGGCGGTGCTCTATCCAGTTGAGCTATGAACGCCTGTAATGTAAATAAAATGGAGCGGAAGACGAGATTCGAACTCGCGACCCTCGCCTTGGCAAGGCGATGCTCTACCACTGAGCCACTTCCGCATTAATGAGCAAAATGCGAGGCATTTTGTCTCACCCGACATAGGAAAACAATGTTTTCTAGGAGGGGCAGTTTAATGTTTAAAGTCTTTTAAGTCTATACCAATTTCACTTTTATATGAAACAGAGTATCAATACGTCGGGCAAATTCTGTATGTTTCATCTCGTGAATCTTACTGAGTACCCTCCTGGCAACTGCGTTGCCTACGTCGGGCAAATTCTGTATGTTTCATCTCGTGAATCTTACTGAGTACCCTCCTGGCAACTGCGTTGCCTACGTCGGGCAAATTCTGTATGTTTCATCTCGTGAATCTTACTGAGTACCCTCC
>JBBRVO010000065.1:0-12865 GCA_038246775.1 Peptostreptococcales bacterium
CTTCTAACAAAAGACTATTCCGTATGTTTTCTTCTTCGAATGCATCCATGATAAGCTATTTCTTTCAGTCATTTACTTGTGTTTATAGAAGCAATAAATTCTGATTTCAAGCGCACTTCAAAGCCGCAATTGATTCAAACGGTCGCTGACGATATCCACAAGTTCATCTTCAGCGCCCCAACTAAAATTAAAGATCGCCCCTTGTCCACCACCTGCACCGATTGCCGAAACATACACTGTACTGCCATCATCTACAACCGTAAGGCTCAAACTAGCTCGTGAGCTATTTCTCATAAAATACTTGTCGTAAACGCGGACGAGCACCTTCATATCGCCAGATTCATAAGTATTCTCGTCCACTAGGTTCATGGACACGCCACCACCTAAGATTGCCTGATTGAGTTCAGACACAATCGTATCAAAATCACCCACTACCGTTTTTTCAAATTTTGCCATAACACCCTCCTAAATTATCACAAATCAAATATGGATTTGTCAAATGCTGATCACTACTTTAAAAATATCATGAAACTCTTTTAAATTACTTATAAGACTCTTAAATTTTTATTAGTAATGCTCTTTTATCCAATATTAAAAATCCCAATCATATAGGCAATAGGCTTATAAAAATCGGGGTTTTAGTTTGGTTAATTACTTTGTAGGTGCTGGCGCTTTTACTATGATCAGCTCTAGCATTTCTTGATGGAGATTCTTCACATTCATTTTTATACCTTCTGGAATCTTTAAGACGCTACCCGCATCATACGTGTTTACAATCTGGTCATTTAAACCGATGGATAATATTCCTTTTATTACAGTCATGTAAACTATGGCGTTTGAAATGTGCTCTGGCAAAGCTTCATTCAAATTAAACACCATATGAATGTAATGAATATTTTCATCTTGTATAATTTTTTCTACTATTTTCTCTTTACTTTGTGTCATTTGATATACTTTTTCAATCATAGGTTTACCTCTTTCTTTTTTTGATATTATCTCATTTTTTAATTCTAAAGTCTATGGCATCCTTCGGACACACTAATTGGCAGTTCTCACATTGATGACATAATTTTGGATCTATCTTTGCTTTTTTATCAATATTTGAAACAATTATGGCTTGTGATGGACACACTTTTTCGCATTTTCTACATCCAATACAGGCATTATCATCTACTTTTTTTGAATATCTAGCAAATCTCCCCGTTAACTCTTGTAAGGCGCCAAACGGACAAATTTTATTGTGAAACACATAGGGTTCATACCTTAGCGTGACTAAAATAGATAAAACTAAAAAGAACAAAAGTATAGGAAAATTAACCGATAATACTTTTTTGAAGATCAGCATCGTACCAACGGATACACTTAACAAAATCCATGCGATTTTCTCTGACAATAGCCATTTCGGAACCTTGCTGGTTTGACTCTTTAATTTTCGGGATAACCACTGCGTGGGTATCATGAGTGTATTCATAGGGCATACATAGCCACAATATAAACGCCCCCACATTAGCCCTATCACTAAGCTAAATGCGAAAATGCCCAACCAAAGCATCATTTTTCCTGAAGCGATTACATATGCGAATATCCCTAAAGAAACGATTCGTATTAATGGTGCAATGTATTTCATCATGCCCTCCCTCTAAACTAAATAAAAGTCTCTGCGTGATTGATATAACGCTATTATAATCTTATAATAAACCATATGGTGTTACCAAAGTAACACAACTAGGAGGTTTACATGTCAAGTTATCTGCCATTAATAGAAGCCTCAACACTTCTGAGCGCTCTACCTCATGATCAAATATTAGAGTTTATTTCAAATGGTCAGTTTAAAATTATAAATTATGTAAAAAATAGAGTCATACACTTTGAGGGCGAAGGTTGCGACCAAATAGAAATCATTCTTGCAGGAAAAGTCGTCATTGATAGAATTGATGAATCCGGAAATCTGCTCACTATTACTGAATTATATCCGGATGATTTGTTAGGCGGCAATTTGGTATTCTCAAAAAATTCTCATTATCCATGGACGGTGACGACTCAGCAGCCTTCCATCCTGCTTCAAATAAAAAAGTCGTTGCTTATAGAGTTATGTTTTAGCAATCGAGATTTTTTAATCCGTTATCTTGAATTCATTTCTGATCATGCGCTTCTCCTAGGCGATAAAATCAAACATTATGTCAACCGCTCAATTCGTGAAAGCCTCATAAGTTTTCTAAAATATGAAGCTAAAAAGCAAAATGTAGCTCAAATTCAATTAGAATGCACTAAAAAAGCATTGGCTGAAAAAATGGGGATCCAGAGAACGTCACTTTCTAGAGCGCTTCAAAAGATGAAAAATGACGGTCTTATATTATTCGATGAAAAGACAATAACCATTTTAGACAAGTCAATTATTAAATGATTTTTTTTACGTTGGCGGCTATTTGTGTTTCGTTTTTTTAAGGTTAAAATGGGTATCAATTATTTATTATCTATCGCAAGGAGGGCCCTATGAGCCATTACGAATCACCTGAATATGAAGTTAAGTCTAAAGAAGACACCTATGAAATACGAGAATATAAAGATTTTTATATAGTTGAATATGAAAACCCAAACGATCCAGATTTGTCCTATGGTTTTGGAACGCTTTTCAAGTACATTGGCAAAGAAAATGATCAAAATGAAAGCATTAGCATGACTATACCCGTTATTAGAGAGGTTACCTCAAGTGGCATGAAGATGGCTTTTGTCGTGCCACAAAGCAAATGGGACAATATACCACACCCTACAGACAAACGGCTCAAAATTACAAAATTCGAAAAAGGCATTTTTGCTACTATTTCCTTCTCAGGGTCTTCGACATCTAATAAAGAGCACAAACAAATTCAGCTGCTGCAGGCTTGGATTAATGAAAAAAAGCTAACGCCACTTTCCAATTTTATGGTGGCTAATTACAATGGTCCGTTTATCCCTTCTATGTTTAAAAGAAACGAGATTCTCGTTAGGGTTGAATAAAAATCAAATAAAAAGGAGCTGGCGAAAATCTATTTATTTAAGATTTTTATCCGCTCCATGAGTTTATAACAAATAGTTTGCTATGTTAGCCTTTGCATCAATGACGCCTTCAATGATTGGTTTTTTGCAACTCATGATGATAGTCACACCAGGCCCGTGGCCAGATTTGATGCAGTCAGAATGGATGATGACGCCAATGGAAGACGCGCCTTTCTTCATGGCACCAAGGCCATAAGTGTTATCGCTGTCTTCAAGGAGTACGAGATCACCGAATTTAAGAGCGTCTAAGCCTAATTCTTTAACCGCCTCCTCATCAGATGTGAGGATGTCATAATCACCCTTTTGACTAAAAGGCGCACCGACACCAGATCCCATAAACCTTTGTGGGATTTTTTTAGCCACTGGAACGCATAATTTGCCATCTTTTTCAGTGATGCCAAGTTTTAAAAACAAATTTGGATCAATACTCATCACTTTTACGTCTGGATAGTCATATAATGCTAACCCTTGTCCATGGCATTTGATGAGAATTTTGTCATCAAGTGTTAATTGCTCTAATGTCTCGTCATCAAAATAGATGAGGACATGTTCGACACCTCCGTGTGTACCCGTTACAAAACCTGTTTTTCCTTTGGCTTCGCCAGTAACAACCTTAGCTGTGTTGCCGATGCAGCTAAAAACATTTAACCCCGCCGAAGTTGCTGTGTCCGTATGGTATAAGGATACCCCTGGCTCGACGTGATCCCCTGCTAGACCAAAAGCAGAATCTCCGATTTTTACATTGTAAGTGATACCACCCGTTGCTGGGATTACGAACGGATTGCCGTCGATATCTACCCTGTATCCAGAAAATAAGGGGTGTCTGATCATGCCTTGTACGGACTGAATGACGAGTTTGTCTTGATTCGTTTTCATATGTAACCTCCTAAATAAAAGATGCTTTTACCAACTAAATTAGTATACCATTAATGTTCCGCTCAAATCAAATCAAACCAAACCCACTGAAAGAGGTGACAGATGACAACCAACAAAAATAAAATCGGATTTCACATAGATAACACGTATTTAAATTTGCCCGCTACCCTTTACACCCTTCAAGCCGCAAACCCTGTAAAAGACCCTCACACTATTTTGATTAACGACGGCTTGGCACGTGACCTTGGATTAGATGTGGCTTCAATTGGCTCTTTAGAAGGGGCTGCGATCCTATCGGGCAATCAGTCGCTCCCAGGTGTAACGTCCTTTGCTCAAGCCTATTCCGGGCATCAATTTGGTCATTTCACCCATCTTGGAGACGGAAGGGCTTTGATGGTTGGCGAACATCTTACACCTGATGGGAAACGCGTCGATATACAGTTAAAAGGCTCAGGTCCCACGCCTTATTCAAGGCGTGGCGATGGCAGAGCGGGTCTAAGCCCCATGCTCAGGGAGTATTTAATCAGTGAAGCTATGGCGGGCCTTGGTGTACCTACAACCAGAAGCCTTGCTCTTGTAAGTACTGGAGAACCGGTCTATAGAGAAACGATTCAAAAGGGCGCTATCCTTACGCGTGTGGCATCCAGTCATATTCGGGTGGGGACTTTTCAGTATGCCGCTTCACGTGGCGATCAAGTCTTAGAGGCACTGTTTAACTATACCCTAGAGCGACATTATTCGCAGTGTTTAAATGAAGACAACCCAATACAGTGCTTACTTTTCAATTTTGCAGAGCGACAAGCCAAGCTCATCGCTAAATGGCAGAGCATAGGATTCATTCACGGCGTCATGAATACGGACAATGTTTCTTTAGCCGGTGAAACCATCGATTACGGACCTTGTGCCTTTATGGACCAGTATCATCCAGACACAGTATTCAGTTCAATTGATACAGGAGGAAGGTATCGCTTTAAAAACCAACCATTAATAGGCAAATGGAATCTTGCGCGATTTGCCGAGACGTTACTGCCACTTTTTAAAAAAGATGGTGAGCGCATTGCCAATGCCTCTTTAGATCATTATGATACACTCTTTGAAGCCCAGTGGCTGATCAATATGCAAAGTAAATTAGGCCTGCTCAATCCTCACGATGAAGACCGCTTTTTAATCGACGATTTACTTGAGTGCATGGCAAAGGACCAACTGGATTACCATGATACCTTTATAAAACTCACACTTGGTACTTATAAAGCAGAAGGCATTTGGCCATCGGAGACTTTTCACACATGGCACGAGAGATGGACACTGCGCAGCGCACAGGAAGCGGTTGATGCCAAAGCGCAAAAGACATTGATGCAAATGAATAACCCCGCGATTATACCACGCAATCATAACGTTGAACACGTTTTGAATGAATGGACCGTTCACGACAATGACAAACCTTTTAAAACATTATTAAAGCTACTTGAAAATCCATATCTTTATACAGAGGAACAGCTGAAAGAAGGTTCCCCGAATAAAAGCTGGCCGACAAGTTATAGAACTACTTGCGGGACTTAACTACTTGTGGCACCTTAAAAAACCCCACGTTCTAATGAAAGTGGGGTTTGTCTATGTTTATAATTATTTGTAATTATTTATAATTATTTGTTATTTTTAATTAACTCTATGAATTGAAAACACGCGTAATGGGTCAACCATAATGATTTGTCCATTAATTTCTACCGGTACCCATTCGCAAACAACAACAACACCACTTTCAGCTGCTTTTTCTACCATTTTAGCTGACATGTCATTCGTTTTATCAAGTAACTTATTAATAATTTGCTCGATTTTTTCTAGTGATGTCTCTTTCAATGATTTTGTTACTGCCTTATCAATCTCTTTTTCAATTTTGATATTTGTTTTGTCTACCGCCTTTTGTACATCCGAAATGTTATCTGCAAATGAAATATTGCCGATCAATAATACTACAAGTAACATTAGAAAAATCTTTTTCATATACTCGCCTCCCCCAACAAAAAAAGTATTCGAATCACCAAATACTATAAAAAACAAGTATATTCAGCAATTCAGCCATCATAGGTTTCCCCTTAGATCTGTAACTTTGCGTACACACCTTTCGATGTGGTTGCCATATTATAACTATTGTAACATTAATTTAATAGTTGTCAACAATTTATTTGTAATGAATATTATCCCATTATAAGACAGGTTATGGTAAACTATCATAAAGACATTCGAGTAAGGTGGTTTTATGAATAAAGAAGCCTATTTCAAACGACATTCTGACAGAATTGGTGTAGTCTCTTTAGGAGGACAAACCCTTTCTCTAATTGCAAGTGGCAACAACTGTGAAGTCATGATTCAAGACATACATGCAGATGATCTATTTGGTGTGTCACCGCCAGAAATTGCAAATAATTTGTTTGAATTTTTTTATATCCTATCGGGAAAGGTAAGCTACCTTATTGAGGATGCAAGTCCTGTGGCATATTCTGAAGGCGATTATTTCTATTTTAATAACTGTAAAAATTCTTACGTCTTTCAGGCGGTATCGGATGTAAAGCTCATGTATTTTAGCTCATCTCCCGTATTCGAGTCTATGGGTTTAGAATACCAAGAATTAATTGACATGGTTTCAAAAGTTGAAGAAAAAGATGTTTATACACGAGAACACAGCAGCCGCGTCTGTAAAATATCGGTTTTGATCGCAGAAGATATGGCGCTTTCACCAGAAATCATAACACGGACTTATTATTCAGCTATGTTTCATGATATTGGCAAAATACATATTACGTCTGAAATACTTGCTAAACCAAGTAAACTTACAGACGAGGAATATGAGGCCATAAAATTACATGTTGAAAATTGCATCTCATTATTAGAACCTGTAAAAAATTTAGACATCGCCGAAATTATCATGCAACACCATGAAAGAAATGATGGGTCCGGTTATCCTAAGGGTTTGACGGAAAATGAAATCCTAATTGAAGCAAAAATTATTGCAGTGGCCGACTCATTTGATGCCATGACATCAAACCGCTCCTATAGAACTGCCTCTCCTCTAGATCTTGTGATAAATGAATTAACAACACTTGCAGGAAAATCATATGATCTTGGCGTTGTGAATTCACTTAAAAAACTTATAATTTCAGGTAAAATTAAATAGAGTTGTATATAGCTGCACAGATTTGTGCAACGGTTTTAAACAGATAAAAAGACGTGCTTTCAAAGTTTGAAGGCATGTCTTTTTTTGTTAACTCGTCACTTATAAATAGGCTTCTCTGTCCACTTCAAAACCATTTCATAAAACGCATTTAGGTTTAAAGGTTTTGATAAATAATCGTCCATGCCTGCCTCTAAGCACTTTTCTCTGTCGCCTTTTACTAAATTAGCAGTTAAGGCTATAATCGGTGTCCTTTGTTTGCTAGAACGTTCAAAGGCTCTAATCAAACCTGTAGCCACATAACCATTCATGATCGGCATCTGAATATCCATAAAAACGAGATCAAAATGGTTCTGTTTGAAACGTTCAATGGCTTCTTCACCATTCCTAGTCAGTGTTACCTGCCAGCCTTTCTTGATTGCAATCTTTTCAATAATGATTCGACTTGTCTCATCATCTTCAGCAAGAAGCATATTGACGCGCCTTTGATCGACACCTTCTTTTTCTAGTAGCGGTTGATTGATTTTAAGTGCTTCCATAGCTTTCCCCATTACACAAGTAAAATAGAAGCTACTTCCTTTTCCTTCTTGGGTTTGTACCCAAATCTCGCCACCCATTTTCTCGACGAGACCCTTACAAATAGAAAGTCCCAACCCACTTCCAGCATACATACGCGTATTTGAGTTATCTACTTGACTGAATCTTTTGAAAAGAAGGTCTACTTTATCATGGGGTATGCCAATACCTGTATCTTTTACTAAAAATTCCAATGTCATTGCTTCGCTGTTTTGTCCTGTTACCGTCTTAACAAAGATGATTACGCTACCCTTTTGGGTGAATTTTATAGCATTTCCTACTAGGTTTGAAATAATCTGTTTTAATTTAAAAGAATCACCTAACAATCGATCCGGTACGTCTTCCCCGAAATCTGCTTCTATCAACAGACCAGCTGCATCAGCAGAAACTTTAAATAGCGTGATTACTTCGTTGATTAACGCTTTAAGATTAAAGGTCTTATTGTCAAGCTGAATTTTACCTGATTCTATCCTAGAATGATCTAGAATATCATTGACAAGCACTAAAAGCGAATTTGCCGAAGTGCTGGCTATTTGCATGAGTCCATGTTGCTCTTCATTGAGATCCGTAGTTTCTAAGAGCTGCAACATGCCCATAAAGCCATTCATTGGCGTTCTTATTTCATGACTCATATTTGAAAGAAACTGACTTTTAGCGATATTGGCTTCCTCCGCCATCTGTTTTGAAGTGGCGAGTTCATGATTCATTGTCTCAAGATCTTCTAAGGTTGCCCTTAATTCTTCATTCATTGCCTCGAGTTCTTCATTCATCGCTTCGAGTTCTTCACTGCTGGCAGTCAGTTCATCATTGCTTATTCGCAGCGCTTCTTTTGATAGGATACGTTCCGTAATATCCTGGGCTGCTCCCCAAAGGCCAGTGATATTGCCTATTGAATCCTTGACAGCCTCTCCCATTACCCACATCCATCCATTCGAACCATCTTTTGTGACAGTTTCTAGTTCCAGCTCGTATGGTATTCCCGATAGTCTCGTTTGTTCAAGGGCTGTCGATAGGTCATTCCAACTTTTCGATGTGAATAACTTCATATGCTCAGTGTAAGGTGGTGGTGGAACTGTTGGATCAAAACCATACATTCTATAAAGTTCCTCGGACCATACCACTTCATTCGTCACAACATTTAATCGCCATGTGCCTAGATGTGCTGTTCGCTGTGATGCCAATAAATCGTCAACATTCTGTTTAAGTAGCACTTCCAATTTCTTGCGTGCAGTAATTTCAGTAAAGGCCGCAACAAAATGATCCGGTTTATACTGGTATCCCACACAATCATACCATCTATCATTTGCCTCTAAGTATTGTTCAAATTGAAAAGCTTCCCCAGTTTTAGCCACTTTTCCAAATGTGCCGATCCAATCAAAAACGTCTTTTTCTATCCCCGGAAAAGCCTCTGTAACCAGCTTACCTATTGGGTTAACACCGGTTAGTTCCTGATAACTTTCATTGGCATCTATGAAAAAGTAATCTATGGGTTTGCCTGATTGATCATAAACCATCGAATGATAAGCAACACCAATAGGGCCTTTTTCAAAAAGCGCTTTGAATTTCCATTCCGCTTCAACCAACTCATTTTGATAGACCTTGATCTCGGTGATGTCAGTAAATTGTGTTACAAAATACGACGTTTCAGGTGAATATACAGTCACTCGATACCATTTATTTAAAGGCTCAGAAAATTGTTCTATTTCTTTTCCGCCGCCATTCATTGCGATGTCGCCATAAAAATGAATCCAGTCAAATGGATCTTTAATGATATCGGGTAACACTTCTGTTATTTTTCTGTCAATAATATCGATTGCTTTAAGCCCAGTAAGATTTTCAAAAGCCTTATTTACTTCAACAAAGATGTAGTCACATGGCTGTTTATTTTCATCCAGTATTATTTTGTGAAAGGCATATCCCGTTGGAGAATTCTCTACAATTGATTTATAAAAATTTAAGGGTAATTTTCCACTGTCTTTCAACTTTACTTCATTCATCTGAGCCCCTCCACTTAATTGAGTCTATCGGCTTTGATCTCATTATGTATTTTGATAAATCGTAGTCTTTAAAATCTTGAAATTCTTGTGATGACTGCAAGTAATTTCATTTACATTTTAACATTAAATACATCGCTTATTCAATGAGAATATTTTAGACGCTTTCGAATTATTTGAATTTCCAAAATAAATAAAGGATCAAGCAGCGACTATACGCTAACTTGATCCTTTGCTTTTGTTATAACTCAATTTTATATATAGGCATCCATCTTCATACCTTTCCCAACGAATCGTCTGAGCTCTGCTATAGACTCTTGAGTGTGCTGCGTCTTTCAGCTTTGGCACGGTCAAAGCGTCTGAAAAAACCTCCGTCTACTTTCTTCGACTGAATGTATTCGGGACTCGTCGCCTGCCTGATGGCGTTGTCAATATATGATTTCTGTTCGGATTTAGCCTTTTCAGTAATCCTGTCTAGCGCCGTGGTTTTAGAGGGCATGCTGTTAAATGCCTTCCACATGTTAGACAAACTAGAATCTGGATTAAATCGATTCATAAAAGCCTCCAAAATCAACGACATCAAGCCCTACAACTATTTGTATATATATTCCCATATTTTGTGAAAATAATCAACCTCTATTTTTAGACTTTAAATTTGCGGATCATCGCTTGAAGGTTTTGGGCCATTTCTGACAAGTCTTCACTGGCATCGGCGATTTGTTCCGCAGAAGCGGTTTGTTCTTCGATCGCTGCCGAAGCCTCTTCCGTTGAGGCTGCATTTTCTTGCGCTACCGCTGAAAGCGTATCTATGTTTACCATGACATTGGCTTTGTTTTCTTCCATTTTGATACTGGTCTGATTGATAAGGGTCACCATTTTTTCAGACTGTCCAATCGCCTGAGCAATCTGATCAAACGTCTCTTTCGTCAATTCCACAGATTTTTCTTCTTCTTTGACGATGATGCCGGATTCATGCATCTTTTGAACGGCCGTTTCTGCATCTTTTTGGAGTCTAGATACCATTTCATCAATGGTCGTTGTCGTGATTCTCGATTGCTCAGCAAGCTTTCTAATTTCATCGGCGACGACTGCAAACCCACGACCATGCTCTCCCGCTCTCGCCGCTTCAATAGACGCATTTAGAGCGAGTAAATTTGTCTGTTCAGAGATCGTTGTTATCATGCCACTTGCTTCACTTATTTTTGCAGAACTTTCATTTGTCTTTTGAATGCTGCTAAAGACCACATCCGAAGCAAGCGCATTTTCTTTTGTCTTTTGTGCCAGATCCGAAACGACCGTCAATCCAGTTTTTACTAGCTGGCTTATCTTCGCGGAAGCACTTGCCAAATCTTGAGTGCCCTTTTGGTTGTTTTCAATTTCTTTACTCAATCGTTCAAGTGCCATAGCAGCATCCATAGTATTTTTCGCTTGGTCGGTAGCCCCTTTTGCAATTTCGTTGACCGTTTGCGCCACTTCTTCTGAAGCCGTCGCGGATTGATGCGAGGTTGCCGTCAATTCTTCTGAAGTCGCCGAAACCTGCTCAGCCGTACTAGAGACATTGATAAGTAGTTCACGCACATTGCTTGACATTGAGAATAACGCGGTCGTCATCAAACCAATCTCGTCTTTTCGTTTCTCAATTTTAGAGAAGTCATGCGTTTCATCTTTAGTAAAATCAAGGGCTGCCTGTCGGTTGACAATTTGAGTTAATGCGACAATCGGAGTTGCAATAGACCTTGCAAGGAAGAAGGCGACAATACTTGCAATGACAATAACGGCTATAATGACAATCATAAGTGTGAAAACCAAGCTTTTTACACCCGCTAATACCTCACTCTTAAAGGCTGTATTTACCAAAGTCCAGTTGGTGCCAACTATGGGTTCATAGGCATTATAAAGATCATCGCCTTTATACGAATAAGAACCTATGCCACTCTTGTTTTGTAGCATTTCTTCAAACGCCTTCGCTACTGGAGCCAGTGTTTCATCTGTCTTAACGGCTTCAATTGGTTGAAACTGGGTCATGACAAACTCTCTATTCTCGTGCGCCACAACGATGCCTTTATCATTGATAATGTAAGCATACCCTTTATCGCCAAATCCCATTTCGTCTGTGATTTCAGATAAAGAATTGCCATCGCGTCTGCCGATCAGAGCACCAATCACGCGAGAGTCTTTCACAATAGGTACCGCATACATTAAAACCGCAGAATTGGTCACTTTACTAATTAACACGTCAGATACATTCATTTCACCCGCAAGTGCCTTTTTAATATACGCTCGATCAGACAAATCTGCTGTATCACCGCTTGTTACATAGGTCGCCTGTCCAGTGGGCGTAACGATTGCCATGTCAAGGTATCCCAATCTTTCAACATCTCCTACGAGTGACTCTTGCTGAATTTTGAAGTCCATCGATTGCGTTCTAGCACGATTGGCAATTTCCTGGAGGAGAAGCAATCGATCATTGACGATGATATTAATTTTTTCTGTACTGAGCCGCGTTGCATCAACCAATGCGTTTTCTGCTGCGCTTGTCATGCTTTGGTTACTTATAAATACTGAAATTCCACCCACTATGACACAAATAAAAACTGCGAACATCACAATTAATAGCGTCACTTTTCTCGTCATTCCACTTTTCATCTCTTTACCCCCTTTTCAATATAATTTTGACTCTATTGATTTTTACGTAACTTGGTATTTGAATATATCCACTGTCTTATCAATTTATTTGTAGATTTGTTATTTTTTTAACCTATTGGTTAAAAATTTTTTTCTCACTCGAAACATTTTTTATTTGTTGAAAACTCAAATATATCTTTTAATATTAAATTATACCGCGTCATACGATTTGTTGTCTAGTAATAGTTAGCCATTATTCAGTTCAATTTTATTGAGGCCTCTGGCTTTTTTCTATTTATTTGGCATGAGCTTTTTTACTGCGCCAATCAAATGACCGTTGAGTAGCTCTATTAGCGCATCCACGTGTTTTGACGTCACGTTTCCACCCGTAGTCATCGAGAGATTTCTAAGCGGTAGTTCGTTGAGCATGGCGATAATCATAGCGACCTGTCTAGCGTCTACATCGCCGAACATTTTATCGACTTGCTTGCCAATAATCTTATAAATTTGCCGACCAATCAATGTCGTCTGAATCTCCCTAACCGTTGTATTTCGGTTAAAGTGACCCTTTTGACTGATTGAATCATGA
>JBBRVO010000066.1:0-12649 GCA_038246775.1 Peptostreptococcales bacterium
TCAATCCCTGAAATGGTGCGCCAGGCAAAAGCGGCACCCTTTTGATGACCGAGCTGCTTGGCGCGTTCTTTGGCAAACGGCAAGATGCTATGTCGATAACTTAAAAGATCTTTCGCTTTTTCCGGTTGATTCATCTGGAGCACTGGTAGAATGTAAATTTCAGTATCCCAGAAATAATGGCCTTCATAGCCTTCGCCAGATAAGCCCTTTGCAGCGACATTTGAAAAGCGATCGACACCGACAGACTGCAGGAGATGAAATTGCATCATTCTTAAAGCCAATTGCGTATCAGGGTCCCCTTTAATCTCAATTCCGGATTTATACCAAAAGTCATCTAAAAATTCCTTTTGAAATTCTAAAAAGGCATCATAATCATAGGACGCATAGTTTTCAACGAGTTCCCTTGCACGGTCTAAAGGCGACGAAACTCTCAAGCTATCTGTAAACACACATTTTTTTTCAAGGCCTACTTTGCCATAAGCTTTAACATGGGTAAACAACTTGCCTTCCTGCTTTTCGTGGACGAAAGAGCTATTAGATGTGTGCAAAATTTTATGTGATATTGCAACAGATTGTTCTATGTCGGTGGTTTGCGTACGCATTGAGGCATAGACCACTTGACCATCACCAACTAGAGATAGCAGAGACATTAATTTTGAATGGCCCTGCCCCACTCTAGGATCATGAGGGTTGCTATAATTTTCGATTTCGGTGTCACAGAGGCTGATGAGTTCTATGTCGCCATCAAATTCAACCTCTATCTTATATAGTAAAAAATTGACATGCTCAAGCGAAGCAAGTCTTTTAAAGCTTATCTGGGCAGATTTACCAGAACGCACTATATATCTATAAGTCCGTGTTGCCTCGCCCGTTTGAAAATCAAGGGTTCTTAGGTAGTTGGTAAATTTACCTTCGGTAAGCGTTACTTGTTCACCATCTAACCAAATGTCACACGTTTGTGTATCAAGAACCCTTGGTTGTCTGTCTTGTTGTGTGGGAAAACCATAAGCCATTTCGGCATGTACCATAGGGACACGATCATATAGACCATTGATATAAGTGCCTCTAATACTTGCACCAGAGACATATCCTTCTTCAAAGCTACCCCTAACGCCAAGATAACCATTGCCGATCATATAAAGGCTTTCTTCTAGCGCTTGTTTTGAAACATTATAGCTTTTGGATTGTAATTGCCACATTTGGTTCTCCTAATAACGTCATTAATAGCGCAGTGACATCTCTGTCTCACTATCAAATAAGTGTAATTTTTCAGTATCAAATACCGTATAGATGTCATCGCCAAGTTTTATACCACTTGAGGCATCTGTCTTTAAAATATAATTTCTTTGTCCAATTTTGAAATACACGTTGAGATCGCTACCTAAAAGCTCGGTAACATCAACTTTCGCGAGTATACCTTCTGGACTAGTTGTAATCTTGATGTTCTCTGGTCTAATACCAACCGTAACAGCCGCAGATTCTTTGCCTTTTTCTTTTACGATTTCAATCATTTCGTCACTGAGTTTAAACGTATGCAATTCCACTTCAACATGCGTGCCATTAACGATTTTACCAGGGAAAAAATTCATTTGAGGGGCACCGATAAAGCCTGCTACAAATAAATTGACAGGTGCATTGTAGATGGTTCTTGGATCGGCAACTTGTTGTACGAGACCGTTATTCATGACACAGATTCTAGAGCCCATAGTCATCGCCTCTGTCTGATCATGTGTTACATAAATAAAGGTCGTTTTTAAATCGTTATGGAGTTTGATTAGCTCTGCGCGCATCTGAACTCTAAGTTTTGCATCTAAATTTGAAAGCGGTTCATCCATTAAAAAGACTTCAGGTTTCCTAACGATGGCTCTTCCAAGTGCGACACGTTGTCTTTGTCCACCAGACAATTCTTTTGGCTTGCGTTTCAAGAGCACTTCAATGTCCAAAATTTTAGCAGCTTTGGTGATGCGTTCATTTATTTCTGCTTTTGGCGTTTTTTTAAGTTTCAAACCAAAGGCCATATTGTCATAAACGGTCATATGTGGGTATAACGCATAGTTTTGAAACACCATGGCAATATTTCTGTCTTTAGGTGAAACGTCGTTTACGACGACATCACCGATCTGCATCTCGCCACTAGTGATCTCTTCAAGGCCTGCAATCATACGAAGTGTTGTCGTTTTTCCACAACCAGAAGGGCCAACAAGCACCATGAATTCTTTATCAACTATTTCAAGGTTTACATCTTTAACGGCATGAAATCCATTGGGGTATTTTTTATTTAAGTTACTAATTTTCACGTTAGCCATTCTTAACCCTCCAAAATCTTGTTATAAATCTTCCAGTGCAGTTAACGCACCGTACTTTGAACAAACTTTTGTCGCAATACCTGCTGCAAAAGTAGCCGCACTTTCCATAAAAAGTTCATTTTGCACTTTTTCTTTAGACGAACTAGCAAGACTTAATTGATAAAGTATCGCACCTATAAAGGCATCACCCGCACCCGTTGTATCCACTACGTCCCCTTTTACTGCAGAGATATGGACTTGCCACTGGCGATTGAAAATTAAGGCACCATTTGCGCCTAACGTGATTACAAATGTCGCTTCGTATTTGTTTTTTAACTGTAACGCCATTGCATCAATAGTACTTTGGCCTGTTAATAAAAGGGCTTCTTCATCACTTAACTTAATCAAATCGGCGCGTCGCATAAACGGCTCTGTTTCTGAAACAAATTCTCTTTTCTTATCTTGCCAAAAGGCACTTCTATAATTTGGGTCAAAACTTATACAATGTCCATTTTCAATACATTGAACCAACAATGTTTCATAGGTGTTTTTTAAGTCACCCTCTAGAAAACCAGTTGCAGCGCCAAAATGGACAATTGTTTTGTCTTGCGAATTAATGTTTCTAGGTAAATCGACGTTTTGAAGATCTGCATCGGCCCCTCTGACGAATATAAAGTCTCTTTCCCCATTTGCTTCTACAGAAACAAACGCAAGAGTGGTTGGTTGTTCTGAACGCTTTAAATAACCTGTATTCACATGATAAGCCTTTAAAGTATTCTCCAAAAAATCACCAAAGCCATCACGTCCTACACTGCCACAAAATACACTTTCACCACCTAATGCGGCTATAGTACATGCGACATTTGCCGGAGCCCCACCTGCTTTCATCAAAAATCGACTTTGTCCTTCAATGTTTTTATCTTTTGCCTCGCCAATAAAATCAATGAGCAATTCGCCAATACATAAAACTTTTTCCATTATTACACCTCATGTTTATTAATACGTGTACTCTCTCTAACCACGAGTTGATGTTCTAAAATTTGGTGCTTAAATGGAATCAGATGTTCCTTATCCTCAATCATAGTTACCAGTGTTTCAATGGCTAAGCGTCCATTTTCTTCAAAGGGTTGTTTGACTGTGGTAATTGAAGGTGCGTACATTCTAGCAATATCCACGTCATCGAATCCTAATACGGATATATCAGACGGTACATTTAAGCCTTGTTGCGTCACATATTTGATAGCGCCAACCGCCATTAAATCACAGGCACAGAACACGGCAGTTACATTTTGAGTCTTTGATAGCAACGTCTCCATGCCATGATACCCATCATCAAAAGAATACCAGCCCTCAGTGATGAGATTTTCTTGGTAAAGAGTCGCTTTAATTAAAGTATCTTTGAAACCTTCAAAGCGCTGCTTACCTGATTGTGGATCCGTAAGGGGACCGCGAATCATACCGATTTTCTTGTGACCAAGATCAATAAGATATTGTGTGGCTTCACAAGCCGCTTTATAGTTATCAATTCTGATGACGGGGATAGAATCTATATAGCTATCTGAACCAATCATAATGATGGGTTTTTCAAAATCTAACATCGCTTGGTAAAATTCAGCGTTGCCATGATCCGTCACTAAAATCAGTCCGTCGACGCCTTTGTCTTTGAGAATGCGCATATGTTGAATCTTCATCTCACTGTCAAAATCAGTCGCAGTAATGAGCAAAGAATAATCTAGACTACGAATGTACGATTCAATCCCTGCAATTATTCTGGAAAAAACTGGGTTTGATAAATCTGGGATGATGATACCGATCAAATGAGATTTTTTGAGCGACAGACTTCTAGCCACAGCATTTGGCTTGAAATTAGCGTCTTCAATCACCATAAGAACTCTTTTTTTCACATCATCACTGACGGGTTTAGAGTTGTTTAATACTCTTGAAACCGTTGCTTTAGAAACACCGGCCCTCTTTGCAATCTCATTGATCGTAACTTTCACGTAAACCTCCATAATTCTTAAATCACTTGATGGAGCCTGAAACCATGCCTTTGATAATGTGTTTTTGTCCGAGTAAGAACCCCACGACGATAGGTGCTGCTGCCATGAGAACGGCGGTCATAATTAAGTCCCATTTTTTAACAAATGAACCTGCAAATCCTGCAATAGCAAGGGGAATTGTCTGAACATCCTGACCGATTCCGAGAATTAATGAAGGTAAGAGGAAGTCATTCCAAATCCATATCGCATTTAATATACTGATGGTTACAAAAATCGGTTTGAGAATCGGTAAAATGATTCTGAAAAAAATTTGAGGTTTTGTACAACCATCAATTAAAGCTGCTTCTTCTAACTCAAACGGAATTGATTTAATAAACCCATGAAACATAAAAACGGCAAGTGGTGCGCCGAAACCAATATAAGCAAATACCATCCCGTATAACGTTCTGAGCATCTTGATCCCAGTCACTTCATAAATGGTTCTAAAAAGCGAGACCAGTGGGAACATAACCACTTGGAAGGGAATAATTAGTCCGCTAATAAAAAGTAACAAAATAAATGTTGAACTTCTCGATTTTCTTCTGACTAGCACCCAAGCTGCCATAGCAGAAAATACGGATATAGTGAGTAGTGAAAAAATTGTGACAATTGCGGAATTATAGACACTTGAAGCATATTTTACACTTGGACTTGTCCAAATCGTCTTGATGTTTACAAAAATCTGAGACCATTTTTGTGGGAATGATATTGGATCGGTTATAATCTCTAATGATGATTTAGCAGAGTTTATTATGACGATGAAAAATGGAAATATTGTAAACAAAAACAAAACTAACGTAATAAATGTTAACAACCATTTCGTTATATTTTTTTTAGATGCCATTACATCTCCACCTCCTTCTTCTTATTATAATAAACCTGTGCGATGGATACAACTGAAAGCACTAAGAAAAAGATAATGGCTCTTGCTTGGCCTTCAGCCATCTTGTTGTATTTGAAGGCGACATTGTAGATATGCATCGCTAAAAGTTCTGTGGAATTTACAACCGTCCCTTGATATAGGTCTGTCGGTCCTCCACTTGTTAAAGCAACGATGATATCATATTGTTTAAAAGAGTTCACTAACGTTAAGAAAGATGTGATGGTAAAGGCTTGTGCAATCATAGGTATTGTGATACTCCACAATTTTTGCCAGAAATTAGCACCATCGATTTCACTAGCTTCTAAAAGTTCTTGAGGCACATTGAGCAGTGCGGCAACATAAATCATCATAATATAACCGGCATACTGCCATGTAAAGGCAAGGATAAGACCAAACAAAGTAAGTGTCGGGTCCGCTAATAAGAGTAATTCTTCTAAGAAATTGATGCCAAACAGGGCTCCAATTTCAGGTATGACACTCTTGAATATAAACTGCCAGATATAGCCTAAAACCAAGCCGCCAATTAAGTTAGGAATAAAAAATCCGGCTCTATAAAAATTCTTGAATTTAATCTCTCGTGTCACTAAAAAAGCAAAAGTAAGCGCAACGAGGTTAATAGATAACACGCTTATTAATGTAAAGATAAAAGTCCTTATGAATGAATATCTAAATGCTATGTTGGAAAACATCGCCTTATAGTTTTGGAATCCAACCCAATTTGCCTTAACCCCTGCAACGGCAGTCCAATCTGTCATCGAATAAAATAACCCCATAAAAAACGGCAAAATTACAACGATGATAAATGAAATGAGAGCTGGAGCTAGAAACAACCAAAATACCAGTTTATCTTTAGCTTGTTTTTTCATGGCTTCTCCTTCACACGATAGAATACAAAACATCTCCATAACTAACAAATTTTTATAAAAAAAAGGGTGAAAAAAACACCCTTTTTAATTGAATACAATCGTTAATTACTTAAGTTCAGCAATTTTTGCAGCCAATTGATCTATGAATTCTTGCTTTGAAAGGTCTCCTTTTGCAAAGCTTTCATAGAGCGGTGCAATAGTGCCCATACCAAATCCATCTGGCATGTCATTTTGTAACCAAGTATATGATTTTCCTTTTGCCAACCATTCAGCTACATTAGCTGAAAGAGGTGTGCTAGGTTTTAAAGTGACATTAGTAAAGGCAGGTACCATCTTAGCTTCATTGACCATATACTCATGTCCTTTAACATTTGTCGCCATGTAGTTCAAGAAATCTTTTGCAGCTTGTGAATACTTGCTATCTTTATTGATAACATAGAATGAAGGTGCGCCAATAAAGATACTATCCATTGTGCCTTCTACAGATGCATGTGGTGCAAATGCCATAGGGAAATCCACGCCATTATCCACTAACCATGGATCAATCCAGTTACCTTGATGAATGAATACGGACTTTTGAGTTGCATATTGTCCAACTTGTGCATCATAGTTACCAGTTAATAGAACTGATTTGTCTGAGTATTGAAATAAAAGTTCTACCCAATTAGCATATTCAGTTAACCTTTGCATATCAGCTTCACCTTTAAGTAATTTATCAAGTACAGTCGTATCTCCGTATGCAAGACCTGCCGATAAATAACCATTAAAGTTATGAAGGCCAGTAACCCATCTCATATCAGGTCCAGCTGCCATAGCTACAACAGAATCGATGCCCAGTTCGTCTTTCATGCTATCGATTTTTTCAAAAGCAGCACGATACCCTTCTTGCGAGTTTAATGTCGCAGGGTCAACGCCAGCTTTAGCTAGTAAGTCAATATTGTATGCCATACCCCAGGCTTCAACTGCAACTGGGAAGCCAAAAACTTTGTTATCCACTTTGAATTCAAGATCTGTTAAATCGATCCATGCATCGCCTTCAAACGGTGTAAGTTTAGTTTCCCAAATTTTGTAGCCGCCCATTCCTTCAATGACGAAGATATCTGGTTGACGGTCTGATTGAAATTCTGCTTTTAAAGCTTCTGCATAGGGAGAGTCTCCACCGGCAGTTTTTACAGTTACCTTAACACCCGTTTCAGCTTCATAAGCCGCTGCAAAGGCAGTCAGTTGATCGTTGATCTCAACTTTGTTTTGATAAATAACGACTTCTTGTGGATCCTCTTTTTTTGCACAACCTGCGAACATTGAAACAACTAGCATCATAACCAGTAGTAAAGCTAAATTCTTTCTCATTTTAATCCCCCTTTGGATTTTATTAAGTTCACCATTTGTTAACATATCCAGATAGCAATTAAATAATCTGTTAATTCTATTATAGGAAACCGGTTTCATAAATGCAATACTAATTTTCGAATTTTAGCAAAAAAAATTCATAAGGACCCAAAATTAGTGTGTTTTCTGCAAAATCAAGCCGTTTGCCTTGTAACATTTCCAACCATTTACCGTTAAGACCATAGCGTTTTAAATCTGAAGTATATAGCCATTGTCTGTCTTCAGAAAAATTGTAAATCAATAAAGTGGGTGTTTCTTCACTTTTAAGATGTTGCAGAAATCCCAATAAATGCGAGTTGCCAAAGTGCATCGTTTCTTCTTGTACAACAGGATGATTGCCATAGATTAATTTACGTAAGGCAATAAGCGCTTTGACGCCTTTATAAACTAAAGCTACAGGATTACTCACTTCATTAAGTTTTTCGACGTCGTTCCATGCGAACTTGCTTCTGTGAAGCCACCTAGAATCATGACTTTTATGAGAATCAGTTTTATAGGTGTAATCATTTAAAGTGCCTAGCTCATCGCCTGAATAGATCATGGGAATCCCCGATTTCAAGATGAATAATGCGTGAATAAGTTCTATTCTTTTTAAAGCCAGTTCAAGTTGATAACGGTCTTTCTCCTTAAGGGCGCGTTCAAGCCCCGCCAAACTAGCGAGGGTGCCAGAGTTTCTAGCATCCAGTGATTGAGGGTTATATTCATAGAGTTCACCTCTTGAAAAACTATCTTTAAGGCTTCCAAGATAGAAGTCTATGAGGTACATTTTATGCGCATGCGGGTCAAATCCCAGTGAACGTAGATGGCCATTATCGAGGCCCCACCCAATATCATCGTGACATCTTGCATAGTTAATCCACACACTTTTAGAAGGCACTCTATATTGGGGCATATGTGAAATATGTCTTGCGTCTCTTGTAGCAATGCTATTCCAGATCTCAACCATATAACTTGCGTTATAAAGGCTATGACATTCAGAGGATTCCTCTGAACCGAAATAAGTAATAATTGTTTGAGGTTCAACGATTGCTTCCCCTAAAAGTGCAACAGACGGTGCACAGACACTAATAATTTTTCTAAAAATCGCCAATACGGTATGGACTTCAGGCAAGTTCCTACAATCCGAGCCTAAGGATTTCCATACATAAGGAATGGCATCTAATCGAATCATATCAACCCCTTTATTGGCGAGGTTTAATAAAATAGTGATCATCTCGTTTAACACTTGAGGGTTTGAGTAGTTCAAGTCCCATTGAAAGGGATAAAAAGTCGTCATTACCCACTTTTGAAGTGCGTTTAAAAAAGTGAAATTGCCTGGCGCTACATTGGGAAACACTTGATTCATTGTTTTTTCAAATGCTTTAGGGCGCTCATCGGTATCATACATATAAAAATAATCTTGATACTTTGTTTCCCCTTTTATGGCGTTAAGCGCCCAAGTGTGATCATTTGAGGTATGGTTGATCACATAGTCAATGCAAATTCTGATGCCACTAAGGTGATACTTTGCAATTAACTTTTCAAAAATCGCCATATTGCCCAATGAAGGGTCAATTTCCAGATAATTTTTAACGGCATATCCGCCATCATTTTCACCGACGCGTTTTTCTAAAACAGGCATGAGATGAATCAATGTGATGCCTAGATTTTTAAAGTACCATACCTTATCCATTAATTGAGATAAGTCCTCTGAAAACAAATCAACATAGAGCATCATGCCTACTGTATTGCCATCATTGACCCAGTTAACGCCCTGTTCATCTTGTAATTTAAGCGCCTTATTGCGTTGATAGATTGCTGTGGCCATTATTTCCTTTAACTGCTCAAATGCGCCCTGTTCATTTGGATACAATCTATAATAATCAACTGAGAGATCTTGATCCATTAAGTCCAGAGTATCCCTTACCTCTTGTTTCGTTAATTTGTTCATTTGAGCACCTCCATCTGTTATCTTTATTTTAGGAAACCGGTTTCACATTGTCAAGTTTTATTTTGTGCAAGACCGTAAAGGTTTGGGCTTAAATAAATACACAAAAAAACGCACAAAAAAAACACCCACAGAAGTGACTGTGAGTGTTTGACTACTAAACGATTGTAAAAAGTCTTTCATTATAATTTTCGAACCCTTGGCTTCTAAAGAATTCACCAGAGTTTGAGTTTTTAGTCCAAAAGTTCATCTCGATTCTGCTGATTTGATTTTCCTTTGCATAATGTTTTGCAAAATTGACTAAGGCTTTACCAATGCCGTTCCCCTTATACTCAGATTCGACACAAATTTGGTCGATATGAAGCACGGTATAGCTAAATTTGAAGCCATTCTCTTCAACAATACTTTTAGCTAACATCATGTAGCCTGCGGCGACACCATCTACTTCGGCGATATATGCCATCGTATGATCTGATTTAAGTGCCATTTGAAATAGTTTTGCCATATTCTCATGAACAAATGGCTTAAATATGTCAGGTTCTATTTCATGATGAAGGCTCTGTACATCTCGATTGAGTTGCGCAAGTAAATTTGCGTCCTCCGTTTTTTTAATTACGATTTTTGGATTCATAAAGGGTCCTCCATTAAGTATTTATGCCATATTGTATATATTATATAATTTTTCATATAAATGCAAGTAAACTAAAAAACTATAACGGCAATAAAACAAAAAACCCGCAATCCTTTGCGGGATGCGGGTTCTTTGTTGAGTAAAACTATAAGCCGAGTTCTGTATTAGATGATCATCTATCTAGGCGTAACGTTACCGATACGCTCAAGCGACCTACCTTTGGGAGAGACGAGCCGTCTCCTTTTACACCCTACTTGGTCTTGCTCCAGATGGGGTTTACAGAGCCGCATAGTCGCCTATGCGCTGGTGAGCTCTTACCTCACCTTTCCATCCTTACCTCTTACGAGGCGGTCTATTTCTGTTGCACTTGCCTTGGAGTCGCCTCCACTGGGGATTACCCAGCACCCTGCTCTGCGGAGCTCGGACTTTCCTCGTGCCGAAGCACGCGATCATCTGTTTTACTCTTGCTCATTATACGTGATAAGCAGACATAAGGCAACTACAAATCTTAACTTCTACTGAGCGTTCTCTATGACTTGTGCCTCTTGACCATTTCTTAAAATCTGAGTATTCGGTGACTTTTGACCAACTTGTGTTAAATTGGTTGGGATGATCATTTTTGTTGATGCGCCATTAGATAGTGCTACAAATGCGTCGAGCCCTTTCAAGGTAATAACGGATTGATCGACATCGATGGCTTTTATCATCTCAAGGCCTTCTGCAGTGGCCTTTTGGATCAACATAATGGCCTCGCCTTCACCTTCTGCTTCGCGAATCTGTTGAATTTTTCTAGATTCTGCATAAAGGATAGCCGATTGTTTTTCGGCTTCAGCTCTCAAGATGACAGCTTCCTTTTGACCTTCAGCGATGAGGATGGTAGAACTCTTCTCGCCTTCCGCACGTAGGATGGATTCTCTTCGCTCTCTTTCAGCACGCATTTGTTTTTCCATAGCGTCCTGGATATCTTTAGGTGGTAATATGTTTTTAAGTTCAACACGGTTAACTCTTATGCCCCATGGATCGGTTGCTACGTCAAGGATAAGTCGCATTTGTGTGTTGATGATATCCCTAGATGAAAGCGATTCGTCCAGTTCCAGTTCGCCGATGAGATTTCTCAGCGTCGTCGCCGTGATGCTTTCTATGGCGAACATCGGCTGAGTTACACCGTAGGTATATAGCTTAGGGTCTGTGATCTGAAAGAATAGGACCGTGTCAATCTTCATTGTAACGTTGTCCTTTGTGATGACGGGTTGTGGTGGAAAATCCGCAACGATTTCTTTTAAGGAAACCTTTTTCGAGATGCGGTCGATGAGCGGAATTTTAAAGTGAATGCCCGTATGCCATGTCGTTAGGTAGGCGCCAAGGCGCTCAATGACATAGGCATCTGATTGTGGGACAATTCGGACGTTTGTCGTGATCAAGAGAAGTAATAAAATTCCAAGTATACCAGCTATAGCAAAGCCCATATTAAACCTCCATTTTTATTTAATCCGTATTTTTTAAGTGCTTGTTATAAAACCTGCGAAACACTCGCAGTGTAAGGATAATCTACACATCTCTATCATATTTCTATCACATTAAGAAAATATGCGCAAATTATTAAATCGGTATTAAATCTATCTTGTTATCTTCCCATATAAGTTAGATCAAAATGTACTTTTTAAAGCGCCTTAACAATAAGTCCGGAGTCAATGCCTATTTAAAACGACTCAATTAAAGCATCGCAATTAAGAATGATTATAATTGTATTAAAGGTTAATGATAAATCATTAACAACATATAATTTGTGATATATTAAAGACAACAACTAAATTAAATAAAGATACCAATGTTAAACAAATGGTATACAAAATTGTAAAAGGAGAAATCGCATGAATTCATCTAAACCATTCACTGTAAAAAATGTACTCTTACTCCTTCTGGCGTTTTCCGTGATCTATTTTCAGGTCAATACGTCACAGAAACTCGTAAATGTGGAGAATCAGCTGAGTATGATGAGAAATGATATCAACAGCGTCAGTGGCCTCGTCAGCCAACAAAACAATTTGGTCTCCGAGGAAAAGGCCGATTATCGGTTTTATGGCCTCACATTTGAAAATGAAATACTCAATTCAAAAGTTGGGATATTAACGATGAAAATGAATCTGTCTTTTACCAAATTGCCAGCTGACGCTAAGGTTTTTATTGACTATCAAGGCTCACTGGACCACTACCCCCCTATGAATGGCGAGCCCAGTACGAGTCTTGAGATGGCTAATAAAGACATGACTTATGATAAGGCACAATCGGCTGAATTTAGGCTCGATGGCCTCAATCAATATACATCTGAGATGGTCTTCGCTACCGGAAAAAATTATCAGTTGACCTTAGTGGTGAAAACACCAACGGATACATTTAGTGAACCGCTCGGCGTGATACCCGCTCTGGAATGGAGCGAACCCGCCTATTATGGAACCGTTGAAATTCTAAATCTTAGTTCAGATTCAAGAAAAGGCAATTTTGAGTATCGATTGGCTTTGGTCACTCTGAACGAAATGAACAACGGGTTTGGATTTTATGATACAAAAATACTTTATGATTTTAAAAAACTAAGTGAGGGTAATAACCCTGGCGTTACAGACATTGTGAA
>JBBRVO010000067.1:0-12627 GCA_038246775.1 Peptostreptococcales bacterium
CTTATTTTAAACATACCCACCTTCACTAATATTATAGCTAACTTGTGAAGAAAAATGGCGTGCAAATATGAATATTTCACAATATGAGGTACCCAATGTTTAGAGATATAGAGCGGTCAAACGAATGGGTTGACATTGAACCAATAGATAAAGGGTGGTCAACGGATGAGAAATTCAAGGTTAAGTCTAGAGATCTAAGCACCTATCTTTTAAGAATTTCACCCGTTGAAAGCTATCAAACGAAAAAGAGAGAATTTGAATTTCTAAGTCGTGTTAAGGCATTTGATTTAAAGATGACGATACCTGTATCTATTGGACTATGTGATAATGGTCGTTCATGCTATCTGCTGTTTACATGGCTAGAAGGTGTGGATGCTAGTGAAGTAATCGACTATTTGCCTGAGGAAACGCAGTATGCACATGGCATTGCAGCCGGGGAGGCGCTCCGAAAAATCCATAGCATTGAGGCACCGATCATGCAAGAAGACTGGAAGTGCCGTTTTAACAGAAAGATGGATCACAAAGTTGCCATGTATCACGCATGTTCAATTAAAGTTAATGGGGCTCAGCATTTGATCACCTATATCGAAGCCAATCGAACACTGCTTGAAAATCGGCCGCAAACGCTACATCATGGCGATTTTCACATTGGCAATATGATTATTACACCTTCAGGAGAACTTGGTATCATCGACTTTAACCGTATGGATTTTGGTGACCCTTGGGAAGAATTCAACCGCATCACATGGTGTGCGATGGCCAGTCCAAGATTTGCCACTGGCTTAATAGATGGCTATTTCGAAAATAATGTCCCTAACCTTTTCTTCAAACTCATGGCACTCTATATCTCAAGCAACCAATTGTCTTCTATTCCATGGGCAATCCCTTTCGGACAAAGCGAAGTCGATGTGATGGTTGAGCAGACACAGTTAGTACTTGAGTGGTATAATAATATGAAGTGTGTGATACCCACATGGTATTGCTCAAAATAGCACTCAAATGTAGTCGAAAACCTAACTGTGGAGGATGATATGAAATTGCAATACGAATTAACCAAGCAGGATTTTATTGATTTCAACATCAATTTTATAGAGACATCACCTGCTATGAAGCGATCCCTGTTGATACAGCGGTTTTTGTTTCCTGTCCTTTTATTGGCGTCCCCAGCGACTTTGAGCAATTTATTTAACGTGCCTTTTCAGGTTTTGATGACACTATTTGGCGCATTGGCACTCGCGTGGGTATTGTTTTACATCAAATGGTTTAAGTATAGAATCGCACGTAGATCAGAGGCGTTAATCGCTTCTGGAAAAGCACCTGGTGTTGTCGGACCACATGAACTCTTCATCGCACAAGGTGTCCTATCTGATAAAACATCAGCAGACATTACACGTTATGAACACATTGAAAAGGTCGTCGAATCGCGTGCACATTTATTTGTTTACGTCAGTCAAGTGATGGCTTATATCGTGCCTAAAAAAGTGTTTGCAACAGCAGAAGATATGGAGGCATTCAAAAGTGTTTTATCTTCGTTTAATGACAAGGGTGAGCATTAATTATATTCAAAGTTGAAGGGATGCATTCAGATTGCTTCATTAAAAATATTAGTTAAATGAGGGGTAGTCAAATGAACATATCTAAACGCGGTATAGAAGGTGCTAAAAGTATCATCCAAGCAATCGTAACATTTTTCGCGATTTTGTCATTTATATTTTTAGCGATTTTAACGGGTCTAAGTTTGTTGTCCAATAGTGCTTATAAAAAGTTTCTAAAAAGTCCACAACGACCGAAAAAATTCTAAGGATTCATACTATGTCAAAATATCGTAAAGCGGTTCTCAAGTTCGCATTTTGCACGCTTGGCCTTCATAAAATAGTAACAGGTTGCGTGAAAGAGAACTTTAGTTCTGAGCGTGTTATGATAAAGCTCGGATTCTCAAAGAAGGCCACCTCAAAGAGTGCCTCTTTGCATGTTTATAAAAAAAACGTATAAAATTTTAAAAATACTATTGACACGCATTTGTTGGTTATGTATAATTAACCACAAGTTAATCATTTTAATGCGTTTGAGAAAAAGAAAATATTGTGGCGTTGGTCCAGCGATATAGGGTTTGGTGTGAGCCTATACAAGACAAAACTATTGAGAACTTTTTTGAGCAGCTTGCAAGAATTGAGTAAGGCAAGCCGGTTTTTCCCCGTTAACAGGAATAGGTATCGACATGTGTCCGTACTGATAAAAGAGAGCTTAGAGCTAAGTTGGGTGGTACCGCGGAGAAATTCGTCCCAGACAGGATTGATTATATTCCGCTTATCTAGGTAAATGATCAGTCTACGTAAAGTAGACTATTTTTATGCCAATAACGCTTAAGCAGAAACGATGAATCCTAGGCAAGGGTTATTTTTTTTACTCAAAAATGTATAATAAACCAAATAAATGTATAAATATGGAGGTATGAGATGAATAAGAAAGTTGTTTTAGCGTATTCTGGTGGATTGGATACATCCGTCATTCTAAAGTGGTTAAATGTAGAAATGGGTTATGATGTCATCGCCGCTTGTATTGATGTCGGTCAAAAAGACGATTATGAAGCCGTATGGAAAAAGGCACTTGATACTGGGGCGAGTAAAGTTTACATCGTCGATGCCAAAGAGGCATTCGTAAAAGACTATCTATTCAATGGCATTAAATCAGGTGCCCTTTACGAAGATGACTACTTACTTGGAACGGCTTATGCAAGACCGTTGATCGCAAAGATGCTCGTGGATATCGCCATCAAAGAGGGTGCGGTTGCCATCTCACACGGCGCTACTGGAAAAGGCAATGACCAAGTCCGTTTTGAAGCGGGCATTAAAGCACTTGCTCCTGAACTTAAAGTCATCGCACCATGGCGAATCTGGGATTTGAAATCTCGTGAGGATTGTATCGACTATGCTGAGAAGCATCACATCCCATTGTCAGTGACGAAGAAAGACATCTACTCACGGGATGAAAACCTATGGCATATCAGCCATGAAGGTGGCAACTTGGAAGACCCTTGGAATGCACACTCAGAAGATGTCTACAAATGGTGTGTGTCTCCAGATAAAGCTCCAGATGAGGCAGAGGTGGTCGTTCTAACTTTTGAAAGCGGCATACCAACGCAGTTAAACGGTGAAAGTCTAAGTCCGGTGACACTCATTGAAACACTCAACCAAATCGCTGGAAAACATGGCGTTGGCATATTGGACATCGTTGAAAACCGACTTGTCGGTATGAAATCCAGAGGTGTCTATGAAACGCCAGGTGGCACAGTTATCTTTAACGCTCACAAAGCGATTGAAAAGCTTGTGCTCGACCGACAGACGATGGCCTTCAAAAAAATCGTCGCACAAAAATACAGTGAACTCGTTTATGACGGTCAATGGTTTACGTCACTCAAAACGGCACTTGATGCCTTTATAGATGCAACGCAAGTCAACGTAACAGGTGAAGTGAAACTTAAATTATTCAAAGGGTCATGTACGGCCATCGCCTCACAATCGCCGTACTCACTTTACAATGAAGCGTTTGTCACATTTGGTGAAGACGCAGTGTATAACCAAAAAGATGCTGAAGGCTTTATCAACCTCTTTACCTTGCCAATCAAGATCAAGGCGCTGATGATGCAAGAGGGTATTGGTCAAAATGAACTGACTAAAAGCATGCTTGACGATGAATCAATCAAACTGAGTGTCTACAAAGTGGAGGATATAGCCGTATGAAAGGTTGGGGTGGCAGGTTTAAGTCACAGAGCAGCGGCTTACTGGAGCGCTTCAATGCATCTATAGGCTTCGACTACAAGCTCTATCATGAAGATATCAAAGGGTCCATCGCCCATGGAAAAATGCTTCATAAGATTGGCATTTTAACCGAGGATGAAACCTTATTGATTGAGCAAGGGCTCTTAACCATAGAAGCTGAGATCGAAGCGGCGATAGTGTCAGGTGATATGAGCCAAGTGTTTAACATTGGAAACGAAGACATACACATGAACATTGAAGCGCGCCTCGTTTCTATAATCGGACCGTTAGGTAAAAAGCTGCATACTGGGCGTAGTAGAAATGATCAAGTGTCACTAGATCTCAAAATGTATACCCTAGTGAAGACCAAAGCGATCATGACACAGATCAAAGGACTTATGTCACTCCTTTTAGAACTTGGAGAAGCCTATGTGGATGACATTATGCCTGGGTATACACATCTTCAGAGAGCGCAGCCAATCAGGTTGTCCTTTCATCTGATGGCCTATTTTCAAATGCTAAAGAGAGATTATAGCAGATACGCCGATCTCTTTGATCGGATGAACGAAATGCCACTTGGCTCAGGTGCCTTAGCAGGCGTTAATTATGAATCGGATCGCGTGTTTTTAAAGGAAGCACTGGGTTTTAAAGGCATCACAGAGAATGCCATGGACGCTGTAAGCGATCGAGACTTTGCGATAGAATTTGGTAGCGCTGGCGCAATGCTCATGATGCATCTCAGTCGATTTTCAGAAGAATTGATCCTTTGGAGTAGCTCAGAATTTAAATTTATAGAGATTAGCGACACCTTTACAACGGGCAGCAGTATTATGCCTCAAAAGAAAAATCCCGATGCCGCTGAACTTGTGCGGGGGAAGACGGGCAGAGTGTACGGCAACCTCATGGGTATTTTAACTGTGATGAAGGGTTTACCACTCGCTTATAATAAAGACATGCAAGAGGACAAGGAAAGTCTATTTGACACAGCAGAAACGATTGAGATGTGTTTAAACGTCTTCGTGGAGATGCTTAAGGAAACGACTTTTCTGACAAGCAACATGAAAAAAGCGGTGAAAGCGGGATTTCTCAATGCGACAGATCTTGCCGACTACTTGGTGCTCAAAGGAATTCCATTTAGAGCGTGTCATGAAATTGCGGGTAAGCTTGTGGGGCACTGCATCGAAAGCGGGTTAGCACTTGAAGACCTGCCACTGGAAGATTTTCAGAAGTGGTGTCCAATGATTGAAGCCGATATCTACCAGACACTAGATATTGAAACGGTCGTCGAGAATAAAAAATCGTATGGCTCGACGTCAAAAAAATCAGTCTTAACGAGTATTGAGAATGGCAAGGCATTTATTGAGGCGTTGGATGTGTCGTAAAATGAAGCAAAAAATAAAAAAAAGAGAAAATAGGAGGCAATATATATGAAAAAATTTCTTTCAATCATGATGATGATCACCTTGGTGACGTTTATGTTCACAGGTTGTACGGCACCAGCGGAAACAGCTTCTACAGAAGAGACTACTGTGGCTTCAGATACAACAGCAGCAAATGCTGAAACGACGGTAGCAATTCCAGCAGACAAATTACAAGGAATTAAAGACAAGGGCGTCTTAGTACTGGGCACCTCAGCAGATTACCCACCTTTTGAATTCCACATCGAAGTGGATGGCAAAGATACAATCGTTGGATTCGATATAGACATTGCGAAAAAAATAGCAGAAAATATCGGTGTTGACCTTGAAATCGTCGATATGAAATTTGAAGGCCTTCTCCCAGCACTGACTGCAGGCAAAATTGACCTCATCGTATCAGGGATGACGCCAACAGATGAACGTAAGCAATCTGTCGATTTTTCCCTCACTTACTATGATGCACGACAAACTATGCTCGTCTTAACAGAATCGGTTGGCACACTCAACACACTTGAAGCGTTTGATGGTAAAATCCTAGGCGTACAAAAATCATCCATCCAAGAAGACCTTGCAAAGACAATGTTCACAAGCTCAGAAGCAAAAGCAATCGACAAGATTCCAAACTTGATCATGGAACTTAAAACAGGTAAAGTAGACGGTTTGATTTTAGCTGAACCGGTTGCAAAACAATATGCGACGGCAAATCCTGATTTGTCACTTAACGGTTTGGATCTAGGCAGTGAAGGCGGCTCTGCTATAGCTGTACAAAAAGACTCTGGCACATTCCTAGAGGCGATTGATGCGACAATCAAAGGCCTTATGGACAGCGGTGAAATGGATCAAATCATCTCAGACGCAATGTTGCTCAGTGAAGATAAATAATGAATTTTAGTTTCTTACCCAAATATCTAGGGTTCTTCATCTCGGGGACTGGCTATACGCTTTTACTATCGGCGCTGACCGTCATATTTGGCCTGATTGGCGGTTTAGCCCTCTCCTTGATGAAGACTTCGAACAATAAACTACTGAAGGCGTTTGCCGTAAGTTATATCGAATTTGTGCGCGGTACGCCGCTCCTCATTCAACTTTACATCGTCTACTATGGCATCCAGGATATCCCCATGTTGGCAGCAGGTGTTGTGGCAATGAGCCTTAACAGTGCGGCCTATATCGCAGAGATCATCCGCGCAGGCATAGGTTCGGTAGATAAAGGACAAAAGGAAGCTGCTAGATCACTTGGCATGCCAACCTTTCTAACCTATAAGGAAATCATAATTCCACAGGCGATGAAAAACATCTTACCAGCGCTCGGCAATGAATTTATTGTACTCATCAAAGAATCTGCCATCGTTTCAGTCATCGGCATACACGACCTCATGTACAATACCGACGTCGTGAGAGGCAATACGTTTATCGCTTTTGAGCCACTTGTGGTTGCCGCGTTTATCTACTTTGTACTCACGTTCACACTTTCAAAAGTGCTTGGAAAAATTGAAAGGAGGATGACGGTCAGTGATTGAAATTAAAAACTTAGGCAAGTTTTTTGGAAAACTCGAAGTCCTCAAAAATGTGACGCATACTGTAAAGCAGGGTGAAGTCGTCGTCATCATCGGTCCGAGTGGTTCGGGAAAGAGCACGCTACTTAGGTGCATCAATTTACTGGAAAAGCCAACAAGTGGTGACATCATCTTTGAAGGCATCACGCTGACAGACCCATCGGTGGATCTCGATCGTCACAGGCGCAAAATAGGGATGGTGTTTCAGCAGTTCAACTTGTTCCCCCATAAGTCGGTGATTGAAAATATTACGTTGGCACCTATAAAGCTAAACGGATTAAGCAAAGCGGAAGCCTATGAAAAAGGGGAAGATTTACTCAAAAGCGTGGGGCTCATCGACAAACGCGACGTTTATCCCAACCAGCTATCAGGTGGTCAGAAGCAGCGTATCGCCATAGCCCGTGCGCTGGCTATGACCCCAGATGTCATGCTCTTTGATGAACCGACTTCCGCCCTTGATCCAGAGATGGTGGGTGAGGTACTTGACATCATGAAAGGACTCGCTCAAAATGGCATGACCATGGTCATCGTCACCCATGAAATGGGCTTTGCAAAGGAAGTCGCAGATCGCGTCATCTTTATGGATGAAGGACAAATCGTTGAAGTAGGTAGTCCGCAGCAGATTTTCAATAACCCACAAGAGGTTAGGACGCAGTCCTTTCTTTCTAAAGTACTGAAAGCCTGAAAATATTCAAAATAAATCCCCTACCAGTGGTTAAATGCCACTGGATAGGGGATTATTGCGTCACTCGTGTGGTTTTTAGCAGATTAGAAAATAATATAAAAAATGCGTTTGAAACATGGCGAATTTTGAAAAAAAGCAGTACAATATAAAATAGATAGTGTAACGAAATAATATTGAAAAAATGACATCTGAAAGGACCACTTCATGGAAAGATGGAAAAAGAATTTATATATCCTTTGGATATCACAAGTGATCTCTTTGACTAGTTTCGGTTTTGGACTGCCGTTCATCCCATTCTTTATTCAAGAACTTGGTGTTACGGACCCCGATCAGCTCAAAATATTTACGGGGGTCTTAACGGCTGCCCCTGCCATTACAATGGCAATCATGTCACCGATTTGGGGCATTCTATCGGATCGCTTTGGCCAAAAATTAATGATTCAAAGGGCGATGCTCGCCGCTGTTGTTATTATTGGCGGTATGGGCATGGCGGCAAATGTCTGGCAGTTGATTATTTTGAGATTTTTACAAGGCTTATTCACAGGCACGATAACGGCTTCTTCTGCTTTTGTCGCAGTCAATACGCCAAACAATAAACTCTCTTACGCACTTGGTTTTTTATCTTCGGCTACATTTGTCGGGTATTCACTTGGCCCGTTATTGGGCGGAAAAGTCGCTGAACATTTCGGTTATCGCGTCAGTTTCTATGTCGGTGGCTTACTGATGTTACTAGGTTTCTTCATCGTCACTTTCTTTCTTAAGGGCGATAAAAAACCGACATCTGCAAGAACATCAGTCGTTAGAGGAAAGGGTAGTTATTCGGAACTCTTCACTGTGAGTATGATCATGTTATTAGTCATGCTTTTCCTTCAGCGCATCATTCGTACGGTTTTCAATCCATTTATTCCACTTTTCATACAAGAGACCACGAATACTATCGTAGGCGCAGCTTCAACAACAGGCAATATCAACGGCCTCGTAGGATTTGTTTCGGCGCTATCAGCCATACTTATTAGCCGTTTGGGCGACAAATATGACAAGATGCTCTTGATTCGCATCATGCTGATAATCGGACTGGTCGATGTACTTATCATCAATTTGACAACGGGTCTTGTACCGTTTGTACTATTCTATACAGTACTATTTTTTATCATCGGGGGTATTGAACCTTTAATCACATCAACGACTGCTGAGATGACACATCCTGAACGTCGCGGGACGCTCTTTGGTATACAAGGACTAGTTGGTAGTTTAGGATGGATGGTATCACCCGTCATGGGTACCTATGTGTCAATTGTATTTGGCATCAAAGCAATATTTTGGATCGTACTTGGATTTATTATGCTCAATTTAGGTGTGGCTTATGTCGTAAAAAAACAGACCAAAATGCATTGAGACAAACCGAATAAACAGTTGGAGGGTGTGATGATACAATATAGGTTAGGTACAGTTACCGATGTAGACGCAATTTATGCAAGTTATGCTTTAGAATTTCCAGAAAATGAAAGAAAGACTAAAGGTCAACTAGAGCAGTTGATGATACGGGGTGCCTACACGATGTTGATTGCAGAAGAGCAGATGGAAAGTAGCATCAATCGTATTGGATTCTCATGCCTCTATGTGCCTGACAATGAAAATTTTGTATGGCTCGATTATCTCGTGATTGAAAGGGCTTATCAGAGTAAAGGCTATGGGTCAATTTTTTTTCGAGAGATGATGGAGAGATGGCAAAGTCGCAAGGGCATGTATATTGAAATTGAAATTCCTTCGGGTGATAATGTCAATCAATTAAGGCGCATCGCTTACTATGAGAGGCTGGGTGCAAAAAGACTGCCCATCAAATACCATCTGCCAACAGAAATAGACGAGATGGAGATGTTTCTCTACTTTAAGCCCCAATCAACAGAAAGCACGCTAACACTTGATGAGATAAATAAAGCAATTGTATGGGCAAATCAGACGATTCATTGGGACCATGCGGATCTCAAAGGCGTTTGGGAAAAGAATAGGATGCAGATATAGAGTCTAATAAAAAGAAGTCGCTATGCAGTTGAACTGCTGGCGACTTCAAGTGTCTCATTGACTATTTAAGCAATTTTATGCTCCCAATGATAGGGAGTTCTTTTTCAACGCCATTGAGGGCATTGACAATGCCTAAGATGGCGAGGACAAAAACCACTAAGCCACCAATTGGTGCAATGATAAACCATCCTAAAAATGGAATAATACTGCCGACGACACTCACTGCAAAACCGAGAATAAGTAAAATAAGTCCCTGATTTGCATGGAATTTTCCGAATGCTGAATCCTTTGCAACGATTAAAGGTAAAAAGAAAATAATGTAGGCTAGTGCTGCAATTACTTTGTTGTCTTCTACATCTTTGTTGGCATTATTCGGGTTGTTGTCCATAATAACCTCCTTAGCACATAATAAAAAATTAAAAGATAACGGTTATATACCCAAAGTTTATGAATTGATTCACAAAACAAATATATAGAAGTGAGAACAAAATAGGCGACTTATTGAAAGACTAGCGCATCATCTTCATAAAATACACACAAATGCATGATAAAATGAATTAAAAAAGTTACAGGAGAGAGTGGAGATGGCGAAACAGAACAAATGGCAGCTTAAAATAGAAAATATGACATGTGCACACTGCGAGATTAAAGTGGAACAAATAATTAAATCTATAGATCCCACCCTTGAAGTGAAAGCGTCTTATAGCCGTTCAGTGGCCGTCGTCAAATCGGATAAGGGAAAAGTGGCAATTAAAGAAATCAAAGCTGCACTAGAAAGTGACGGTTATATAGTTGTCGATGTAAAAAATGAATCCGCTGAAACTATTTCTCAACCGGCGAAAGATACAGAAAAATTGTCGCCACTTCATTTAGTGGGCATAGGCATAGCAATTGTAGGCCTCTATCTGTTAATCAGCAATACCATTGGATTTAATTTTATCCCTGAAATCAAGCCAGGCGTAGGCTATGGCGTCTTATTTGTCATAGGCTTATTGACTTCGCTTCACTGCATTAGCATGTGCGGTGGCATCAACTTGTCACAGTGCCTCGTAACGGATATTCAGCCGCTCGAAAGCAATCGTACGAAGCGCTTAATACAAAAAGTTAAACCGAGTCTTCTATATAACGGCGGTAGAGTAATTTCTTATACGATCATCGGGGGTCTTGTGGGCGCATTAGGCAGTGTGGTGACATTCTCTGGAATGGCAAAAGGCATGATTACCATTGCAACGGGCATTTTTATGATTATCATGGGTCTCAATATGCTATCGTTGTTCCCGTGGCTTAGAAAACTTAACCCTAAAATGCCAAAAGTATTCGCAAATATGCAGCTCAATCCAAAGAACAGCAAAAGACCCTTCTATGTTGGACTACTTAATGGCCTGATGCCGTGTGGTCCACTTCAAGCGATGCAACTCTATGCACTTGGAACGGGTAGTGCACTGACAGGTGCTTTGTCCATGCTTGCTTTCAGCTTAGGCACAATGCCTCTCATGTTTAGCTTTGGCGCTTTAAGTAGTTTGCTTAGTCGCAAATTTACCAAATCAATGTTAAAAGTATCCGCGGCACTTGTCATTCTTCTTGGATTTGTCATGATCGGCCGAGGGTTTGCCCTAAATGGCACGGGTGTCAGTTATGCGCAAGTAGATGGCTGGAATATGGCACAGATCGATGGTGGGGTTCAAAATATTGTGACGCCACTCGAGGGACGCGAATATCCAGCAATCGTCGTTCAAAAGGGCATTCCGGTGAGATGGGTGATTGAGGCAGAAGCAACTCAATTAAATGGGTGCAACAACCGCATCAACCTCAATAAATTTGATCAGCCTGAAATCCCCCTATATACGGGTGAAAACGTCATAGAATTTACACCTACTGAATCGGGAAGTTTCTATTATTCGTGTTGGATGGGTATGATCAGTGGTCAGATAAAAGTGGTTGACGATTTATCGGCGATCGACGCACCTTCTTCTGAAAATAAATAGACTTTGAAGATGCCGGGCGAAAGTCCAAGAGGAGGCTTAAGTGCACCTTGATCGAAAAATTTTAGTCGTAGAAGATGAAGTGAAAATCGCAGAAGTCATCGTATCCTATCTGGAAAATAGTGGCTATCATGCGATTGTTGCTGGTACCGGTGAAGAGGCGCTCGCTCTGTATTCTGAACATCAACCCGAGTTGATCATTCTCGACCTGATGCTTCCTGGAATTTCCGGTGAACAGGTTTGCGAAACGATTCGTAAGACTTCAGATGTTCCCATTATCATGCTTACCGCCAAAAGCGACGAAGACACCATCATCGGTGGGCTTAAGCTCGGAGCAGACGATTATATTGCTAAACCGTTCAGTCCAAGGCAATTGATTGCAAGGATTGAAGCGGTGTTGCGCCGAGGTATCAAGCCCTCGGTATCAGAGGGACTCGTCATTTTGAGTGACAAACACGAAGTCCTCAATAACGGGCTATCCGTCAATTTGACGCCGATTGAATTTAAAATTCTCACAACGATGATGAAATACCCTGAAAAGACGTTTACAAGAGAAGAACTCGTGAGCCTGGTCTTTGGTGCTGATTATGACGGTTTTGACCGTACGGTGGATACTCACATTAAGAACCTAAGGCAAAAAATAGAAATCGACCCTAAGAATCCAAAACGCATCGTAACGGTTCATGGCATCGGTTACAGATATGGCGGTTAAATGATGAAACTCAAACTCAGAACAAAATTATCTATGTCCTATCTTTTGATAGGACTTTTGTGCCTATTAATCATTACGGTCTTTTCAAATGTGTTTTTAGAAAAGAGCTTTATTAGTTATGTTATAAAAAACCAAACGCTAAAAAACGAAGCCATCGTCGAGCAACTTCAAAGTCAAATGGATAATGAGGGCACGTTCAATAATGATGCCGTAGAAACCATAGGCATCACAGCGCTCGAACAAGGTATGATCTTGCGCGTTGAAGCGGTAAATGGCATTTCGATTTGGGATGCCAAAGTACATAATAACGGCCTATGTGAATCGATGATCAGCCATATGTCTGTAAGTATGATGCAAAAGGTACCCAATTGGCAAGGAGAAGTCATTGAATCGGATTATCCCTTAATACAAAATGGAAAGGTTATGGGAAATGTCACCATCGCATTTTATGGGCCTTATTATTTCACGGACAGCGATGTGGCTTTCATGGAAAC
>JBBRVO010000068.1:0-12599 GCA_038246775.1 Peptostreptococcales bacterium
GTAACTGAAGCAATCGATCGATTGAAAACTTGACTTTCTGCAAGCGATCTTTCAAGTGAATCATTGTTTAAATCACTGATCCAATGATGAAAGTCATCTACCTTAAGACCATTTGAGTTGTTGAGTTTGACGATTGTCTCTTTCACGAGATCGATAATTAACGATTCATTGTCCTTTGGACTCAATTGACTTAAAGATTCCGTAATAGCCTTAGGTGCTCTACTTAGTTTCGAGCTGAATTCATGCAGGTAGAAAAAAAGCCCATAGTTGTGCAGTTTGCCCGTGTTGACATCAATAAACCACAAATCTTTATCAAGGGCCGTAGAGGTAAGCCCTCTATATTTCAAAGCCGTCAAATCGTAAAAAATGCCTTCACATATCTTTCTAGAGCCAAGCGGCTTCAAATAGCCAAGAACAGACTCAAGCATTGCGATAGGTTCGACGCCTCTTTCTTTCTTAAACACAATATATCCATGTGACTCTGTTTCAAAAGTGTCGATAATCTGTGGTATATCGACCTTAAAATAGCCCTCTTCACTTTGACTAATTAGCTCGATAGAGTCTAGATAGATTTTACGCTTGAGTTTGGTGATTTCAAGTAGAATGTGTTCTTCAGACACATACATATAACCAAGTTCTATCAACATGCGCTTGAGGTACTTAAACCTAACTGTTTTCCCTTCTGAACTTTTAAGCTCAATGCTACGTTTTCTCTTACTGCGCTTAAGCGTCTCTGCAAATTCTGCATAGTCAACTTCTTTGCCATAGGTTTCATTTGTTTCGTCACGATTATCTGAATCTGCTCTAAATTCGTATGCTTTTTCACGACTTTTTTTTCGATTCCTATCGATAATGCGTTCTTTCTCATAGAACTTATTTTGAAGAATCAGCACCTGTCCTTCATTATATAAGGCGTTGATTTTGCTCATTATAAAAAGCGCCTCACGCACACTGGACACATCTGGATGCCAAATTTTGGCGAGCACTCTATATTCGCGCTTAATGCCTTTGACTGTAAATAGCTCTGATGGCATATCACAATCCATGATATAGTTTTTATCGTTAAATTTTTGTTTATTTAGCATGGCATCACCTTTTATCACTATCCAATTCATAATGCTGGGCACATGATTTACACGTAACGCGAAGCATCCCTTTATTTTTAGGAAATTTAAAGCGTTTGCCACAAGATGGACATGGCTCAATAAAATAATCAAGCAGTGCTTCAATACGCTTAGGATCGAAACCAACGACAAGTTGGTCACCAATTAAAAAAGCGGGCACACCTGAGAGCTTTAATGTTTGATATTCTCGATTTGCTTTTAGGTCAGTATTCACATCGCGCTCTTCAAACGTATAGCCTTTGTCATTTAAAAATTTTTTCGCTTGTTTGCAATAGGTACAGGTCTGTGTTGTATAAGCGACAATTTTCGTCATGTCTTTCACCTCATCTTTAATAAGTCTATCATATCACTGTACCTATAATCTGGTCAATTGGTATGCGTCGTTTAGTTAAACCTGAACAAGGGTATATTAATACTACTAAAATGTACGCGCTAAACGAAACAATCCAAACCAATCGATTCCCATCACTTTCAAAAAAATGGAGGCACAACTGCATGACCGAATTTTTATCTGTTGAAGAAGTTGGTGCGATGCTCAGTGAAATTGCCGACGAAATACCCAGTGCTTTCTTCGATGAGCTACACGGTGGCATCATTTTGGTTGATCCTCCAAAAATGCACCCAAACAGCCAAGTAGGACGCCCCCTATATATCATGGGCGAATACGTTAGGAATAACTTAGGCTCTCAAATAAAAATCTACTATGGCTCATTTAAGGCGATTTATCCAACTGCTTCTGTAAAACACCTCAGAGAATTACTTAAAAACACTTTAATCCATGAATTTACGCACCATCTTGAATACCGAGCAGGCCTAAGAGGTCTTGAAGTAAAAGATGCTAAAATGTTAAATGACTACAAAAATAAATAAGAGGTTACCTTTTCACGACTTTTCTTAGTATGCTTGAAAGATCTTCAGGCTTGAGCTGTGTGATGACCACCGCCACGAACATGATCAAGCATCCAATCGTCTCCTTTGTACTCATGGACTCGTTTAAAAAAATCGCACCACTAATGACAGCGAAAACGGACTCCAAACTCAATATAATTGCCGCAGCTGTTGGGCTTGTATACTTCTGGCCGATGATTTGCAACGTATAGGCGACACCCACAACCATGACTGCCGTATAAATAATGACGGCGCTCCCCTCAATGATAGCGCCTATTTCAGGCGTTTCAAAGATAAATGCCGCAATAGCAGACAAAACACCCGCCGTCACAAATTGAATACAGGAAAGCTTAAGGCCTTCTACTTTATCGACGAACATATCTACAAATATGATTTGTAATGCCCAAAACACAGTACCGACGAGTACAAGAGCATCACCCTTCTCAAGTACAAAACCTTCTTGTATCGTTAAAAGATAGAGTCCAAATATAGCGAGTGCAACACCAAACCAAGTCAATAGATTGACCTTTTTATTCATAAAAATCCCAAATATTGGAACTAGAACGATGTAAAGTGCCGTAATAAATCCTGCTTTACCGGCAGTCGTCCCCAAGATACCCCATTGTTGAAACGATGCACCAAGAAAAAGGGCGCTCCCACAGAGAATACCACCAACAACGAGGTCTTTCGTTTTAAATTTATTGGACTTTTGCATTTTGGTTGAATTTTTATTCATTTTTTCAAAAAATAAAATAACAGGTATCAAAACAACTGCGCCAAGTAAAAACCGCGATGCCCCAAACGTAAAGGGTTCAATATAATTCATTCCGAGCTTTTGTGAGACAAATGACGTCCCCCAGATGATGGCAGTAACTAATAGAATTAGGTCACCCTTAAATTGTTTCATAATCTCTCCTTGTGTACGCTATTTGACTCGACCCTATTGATTATACCAAAAAAAAACCATTCATTAAACAAAAAAAACCTTCATCCGCTAAGATGAAGGTTTTTAAGGTTTCCCTCTATTTTTTAGTCGCTTTGTTTAAAGCTTCTAATTGCTCTGGATATTGTCTTTTAGCAATTGTATCCCAAAGTTCAGCACCTTTGATACCAATTCTTGAAGGTACGAATACTGGATCGAGGCCGAGTTTCTTTTGAGCTTCATAGTCTTTAAGTGTTGCGAGACCTGGTTTTGTTAAGAAGATAATAACGATAACGTTAAACCATGCCATAGCGCCAACTGCTGCAGAACCTAAGTTCCAAACAACGTCTACTGAAGAAACCGCGCCGACAAATACCATCGTTGACAAAAGGAATCTTGAACCCATAATTGAGTATTTGTAGCCATTGCCAGTTGTGTTTTTCTTAAAGATATATCCGATACTTGAGTCAGTATAGAATGCATATGCAAATACCGTTGTAAGTGTGAAGAAGAATAATGCAACTGCAACGAATCCGCCGCCTATACCAGGTATAAATGAGTTTACTGCTTCTTGCGTAAAGTTAGATTTTTCAACGCCAGGTAAGTTTTGAGTGATGAAATTACCTGCTGTATCGACTACGTTGAATGCGCCTGTAGATAAGATCATGACTGCAGTTGCCGTACATACGAATAATGTATCTACGTAAACTGAAAACGCTTGAACAAGACCTTGTTTAGCAGGGTGAGATACTTCAGCAGCACCAGCTGCTTGAGCGCCAGTACCTTGACCAGCTTCATTTGAGAAGATACCTCTTTTAACGCCCCAAGCAATCGCTTGGCCAAATACTGCGCCGTATACTGCGTTCATGTTGAATGCTGAAGAGAAGATCATGCCGAAAACTTCGCCGATTTTTCCGAAGTTAACTGCTAAAATAACAAGAGCAAGGATAATATAAGCAATCGCCATGAAAGGAACGATTAAACCAGCAACCTTCGCGATTCTCTTACCACCACCAAAGATTACGTATGCTGTAATAGCTGTATATATAAGTCCGATAATCCAAGTATCAATACCAAATGATAATTTGCCCGCTTGAGCAAATGCATTTGTTTGAATACCAGGAAGCATGATGCCACAAGATACAATCGTTAAAATAGCAAACGCGATACCTAACGGTCTTGATTTTAAACCTTTTTCAATATAGTAAGCTGGACCACCGCGATATTCGCCATGAATCTCTTCTTTCCATACTTGTGCAAGTGCTGATTCGATATATGCAGAACCTGCGCCTAAGAATGCGATAGCCCACATCCAGAATACGGCACCAGGACCGCCAAAGAATATAGCAGATGCAACACCTGTGATATTACCAGTACCAACACGACCACCTAGTGCCATTGCGAAACCTTGGAAAGATGATACGCCAGTTTCAGACGCTTTACCGCCAAGTAACAATTTTACCATGTCCTTAACAAGTCTTAACTGTGGAAATTTCATGAGCACTGAAAAATAAATGCCGGCTGCAAGACAAAGAACGATCATTATTTGTCCCCAAAAGAAATTATCAAGCGTTGCCGATAAATTTAATAAACCCTCCATCTACTACTCCTCCTTGTATTTAAAAATTTTAAACACTACTGCATATAGTATATGACCCTAAACAGTTAACTAATTGTAACATTCTCATTACAGCGTGTCAATTGTTTTCAATTTGTTAACAAGTTTATAAAGGATTGTTCACTATTAACATTTAAGTGTTTTTGCCTTTTGAACTTCATAATAAAAGCCAATGCAAGGATATAGGACTTAATTACTATACTAAATGAACAAAATGCTTATTATTTAAATTTTGAAATGATTTTTTGATACCGAACGTCGCTATTAAAACAATTGTTATTATTGCGTATGTATAGAAAAAAAAAGCACCGATTTCTCGGTTACTTTTTCAAACTCAAACCTTTTGGAACAATTTGCTTTATCATGCCCATTTTTTCAAGAGAAAATCTTAGAACAGGTGCACGAACGATCACTTTCTTTGATATATAAATTTCGATTTCTTCTATATTATAGCTATTATATAGTGCTTCATTTTCTGGTTTTTTGTATGCGATGTCTGCAACTTCGAAAGTAGGGCAACACCCTCCGCCACTTATTAATAGGTCAAGAGCGAGAATGGTTCTCTTTTTTTTGTTCAGATAGGCATGCACCTCTGGATCGATGGTTATGTTTAAGTTTTGTGTCATAAATTGCCTCCTTGCTTCCTAAGTAAATGTTCTCATAAAGATGTGAAGATTTTATGTACATAAACAAAACAAGAGCACTCAACCAGTTAAAATGACGGTTGAATGCTCTTTACAGTTTTCTAAAGTTAATTATTGATTAGCAAAGTTAGCAGCATTGGTGCCTGCAATACGGCCAAAAGTCAAACTTACTTGTAGCGATGTACCCATGGCTGGATAAATTGTATTATAGAAGTTTGCCGTTGCAAGTTCACCTGCGGCGTATAATCCTGAAATCGCAACACCTTCCACATTTAGGACTCGCGCCTCTAAATCGGTTTTAAGTCCTGACATTGTACCCAATATAGCAGGCACTACTTTTAACGCATAGTACTTAGGTGATTCAAGTGGCGTGAGTTCTTTGAGATTTTTCCCGAATTGTGTGTCTTTTCCAAATGCGATCATGTCATTATAAAATGCAACCGTTGCCGTTAGGCCCTCTGGGTCTATGCCTGCAAGTGTGGCCAACGCATCCAATGAATCGGCAACAAAAGCCGAACCATTTTTAACGGCAGCATCCAAAGCTGCCACATACGTTGTCTGGTCAAAAATCATATACGAAACAGCCCCTTCTTGTTTGACGAGTTCTTGATAGTAAATGGCGAAATCATCCGATTCATCGACGAAGCGTTCACCTTTTGTGTTGACTGCCAAAAGTGGCATTTCAATCAACTGGTTAATTTCCGTTTTGTAGGCTGGTTCGCCAGCAACGGTTTTAGTACCAAATACGCCACCTTTTGTAATGACGTCTGCTCCAAGTGCAATCGCCATAGTCAAGCCATCGCCTGTGCTACCCTCACTTGAAAAACTAGTCTGACCTTTTGCCACTGGAGCATAGGTGTCTACAAGTGCTTCATTTTTATCAAATCCACCGGTTGCTAAAACAACGGCTTTGGCATCATAAGATACGTCTTGACCGTCTTTATCTGTCGCTTTTAATCCGATTATTTCTGAATTTTCATTTGTTAAAAGTTCTGTCACACGTGTTTCCATAATAAAGGTTACTTTTTTCTTTTCAGCACGTGCTTTCAATGCAGCTATGATACCAGCGCCTTTATTTTCAGCGACGTGGCCCCTGAGTACTGGGCTTGTACCCGTTGCGATTGGATCACCAAATACAACGCCAAGGTTTACCAACCAGTCTATCGTCGCACCTGATTTGTCAGCGACAAGCTGAAGTGAAGGGACATCGTTTTGTCCGTCAGCTTTATCGATCCAAAAATTAACTAATGTTTCTTTTGAGTCATTTACTGGATATTCAGTCTGAATTTTAGAGCCCGTTGCGTAAACAATACCTTCCGAAAGCAGTGTGCTTCCACCAAGAACAGGCATTTTTTCAATGACTGCTACTTTTGCACCTGCTTCAGCTGCTTCTATTGCGGCTGAAAGTCCAGCTGCACCGCCACCGACTACAATTACGTCAAATACTTTTCCATTTGAATCGTCATTACTTTGAATACTACACCCTGAAACTAACCCTAAGATCATGATAAGAGCCAACATAAATGCGAGAATTTTTCTGCTATTCATATACTGCAAGCCTCCATTAATTTGTTTAGTTTTAAAAAACACCAAATATAATTGTACAGTATTTATGATTTTTAAACAATCGCATCATGTGAATTTACGCATAAAATCATATCAATGCAATATCTTCTGCACCAAGCGTTCCATAGAGGACGCGTAAATAAGCTTCTGATTGATAGTAAATTAGGGTTTCCTCTGCGTCTTGAAGGCGTTCAAGGTATTTAAATTCCTTGATAAGGCTTCGGTTCATTGAATTCGCGATAAAGGCTTTCAAGTTTGCAATTTTTTTCTGGATGAGTGCCACATCGATTTGCTGCTTGTTTCTGAGTCTTGCCATATACCAATCACTTTTAAGAACCGCTTCTTTAGAGAACAGATACCGAATAGATTTGGCGTCGATTGTCTCACCTTCAAATGTGCCCTCAACCATGATATTAAGTAGCGCCTTTATTGGCGGAATTGCTGCGTCTATGCTTCCGTCTTTAAAATAATCGAGCGCTGCTTTTTTATGTCCTGCTGCAATATTGAGGACCCCATCGACAAAGGCTTCCATACTTTGCTTTTCGGGTTTTAAAATTTCCTCACTGAACACACTCTGAGGTTCATCAAAAATCTTGCCTAAATATTTATAAGAAAAGACATTTGTCATGCGGTAACCCAATAAACTTGCTGGAATGTTAACCCCCTCGTATTCAAAATCGACGAGTTTTTCAAGCGAACCTTCTTCGATCAATGTAGTGGGATTGCGTTCGCTCTCATCAAGTCTAGACCAAAGTTCAGGCACGAGAATCGAGATGTCGTGATCTACCCGCATATGCGGCCCAATGTGGCCAGCAGGTGTTGTGAAGGCAACATAATCGCCAAGTATATACGACAACAGGGCATTGTTCAAATCATAGATTGGAAGAAGCATGTTAAACGGTGATTTGGTAAGCGCACCTTCAGACCCTGCCCCAGTAGTAGACGGCGATTTTCCAGTCAAACTGCTGATAAAGTCCATAAAGAGTTCTGGAAGTTCCTGATAATGAATCGGATTATACACGCTGAGCGGCAAAATTTTCTTTCCATTTTCCATATCTGGCGGGTTATTTCTTCGTCCTGCTAATATGGCGTTCACCGGTTGTAAAACGGGTTGATCCAGTGGTACTTTTCTCGAGAGTCTAACACCTAACTCGGAAAGATACGTTTTAAGTGGGTCGAGAAAGTCAGATCTGTGCTCGAGATATCTTGGGTTCTTACTCGGCAACCCATCGACGATTCTAGGTTCAGAGGAAACGATACAATAGGTGTCCTCACCTTTTAAGAACGCTTCAATATGTGCTTTGACAGGCTCCGTATAGGCGATATATTCCATGACATCATCTTTTATTGCTAAAACATCTGCTTTTTTAAGCGGCTCAAAATTCGTCACAAACAGGTTGTTGCTAGACAAATCGAGCTCGGCGCGTTTGTCGTAACCTTTATGAACGGCATCATCCGGCCTTTGGAAGAAGCGATATTCACAATTGGTGGCAAATTTATAACTGCTGTTTTTATATTCTGGACTAAGGTGCTGAAGTTGTGTGGTTGGTACTAATACGGATGCCGTAACGTCGTCTTCCATCTGGATTTTTTCGCTTGGCATGAAATCGATACGCAATTTGAAAATACGCCATGAGCCATCTTCTCCAAATCCAACGCGCAAAAAGCTTGGTCTAATCTTACGACCATTAAAGTTGATCTCGTTGCCTGGTTTGCCATTTATAAGGTCCACTGTAAAATGTTTGCGCCAATCATCTCCCCAGGTCTGTTGATAAAAGCGCTTCACCATTAAAACCAACGACAAGACGTGATTTGGGATTGTTTCAAGATACGCATTGAAGGCATCTGAATAAGCAGGTGAAAAGGACAGCAGTTTAATAACCGAACCTAAGGTACGGTCTTTAGAAAGAATCGGTCTAGAAGGTCGTGTTCGATCCGGATAATCTCTCCATCTTTTCCTATAATCATACGTCAGAATTTGTTCCAAAGTGTCGAGATCTTTTGCCAAATCAAATACATAATAGGTGCCATAAATGATGGAGTTGTTAATAGACTTGGATATTTCGGATTTGCCGCCACCCGAAACGGTACATGGTTTATGGCAAAATGTGCCTTCAGCCTCTGTACTGACAAGTTTCCAAGCCGGTGTTGCAGGATGCTTCTCCATGTGAAGACGCTCCCCATTTGGGAGTACATAATACATATTAGGTCTGAGTTTCAACCGTCTCTCCACGGACTCATACAGCCACTTGATTTCGGTTTTGTGTAGATCGATTTCCACCGTCTCAGGCAGATAAATTACTTCAGGGTTTATTTTATCAATGCCGTAATGGTCGGCCTGAACATCCACAAACGCACCGTATCTGCTGATCACATCATCAAACGAATAGCCATCAAGACTTTTATCTTCATTGCCATTGTAGTTTTCGCCGACGTTTTTCTGAGGATGAACGATTGTGCCACCAGCGTGCTCCTCTTCGACACCGCCAAAGAGATTGGCTGCAAAACTTATTTGCGTTTTAATCTCCTTTTTTGAGTATCCAAAGTAATTGTCAGCAATTAAAGTCACAGCAACGCCGCTCTTGTCTCTACAAGTAAGTTTGAACGCCTTACCTTCATTATAATACTCATCGGGGTCACTATAACACATACCATCTCGCCGTTGTCTTTCTGTTGCGTCATCAGTATGAGGTAAACCAAGGTCGATTTTTCTGATTTTATTGAGATGAGGTGCAAGTAATATATACCCTGTATGCCCTGACCAGCCATCGACATCAAGCCCTGAATCGTTATTGTGATAGCTTGAGTCGCCTGAATTTCCAAATACAGATTCCAAAAAATCCAGATTCGAAACAAGACTGCCAGGCGCTATGAAAAGCACCTCCATCGTCTTTTCCTTTATGACACCTGGAACTTTGGGACAAACGATAGGCTTCACGGTGAGCGATACAAACGTTTTTGCTGGCTCGGGTTGATTGGCCGTAAAAGGCAATATTTTTAATGCTTCTGGTGGTTGAATCGCCGCTTGATAAAGTTTTAAGAACACATCTTTTGGAACCGCTTTTTTGTCAAAGGGAATTGCAAGCCCACCTTCAACAATATGGAAGGAGCCTTTTGTCGTTCGTCTATCGTTTTTAGGATTGTTTAAAACCCCTTGTTTAATGCGATAACTGCTAATGTATTCGTTGCTGTATGTGTCGGCACCTGGCGGCAATGACATTTCACGGGCTAGGCCATAGTGATCTAGTGTAAAATGATCTTCTACAACCGCCGGCGGTGTACTCTCTTCTTTAAAATAGCTTTCAAAGAATTGGTTGATGCGTTTATGAATGCCAATTTCACCGACATCGACCATTCTCGTTTTTTCTTTATAATCTTTAATTATGTCATCCAACAAGTCAATGAGGTCAGCACTAGAAGTGTCCATTTGATCAACGGGTCTGTATATTGGCAAGCCCAATGATGCCAATTTGAAATTGATGTACTTGATGCGGTCTTCTAGTTTCGTGTTAGAATTGATATTTCCAAAATCAATTCCGAGTTTTTTTCTTGTTGACATAACGCCTCCTATTTTAGCTCTACAATTACATAAATAGATGCCTCTAGATCATTTTACAGAACATAAATTGTTAATACCCACTTTTATTTATCCCTAAGCGATTTTAAAAATGATGTGAACACTTAAAATATTAACATTGCATTTCTGCAAATAACGTCATACAATAGATTTAGGTCTCGGGGGCATAGCGCAGCTGGGAGCGCACTTGGCTGGCAGCCAAGGGGTCGTGGGTTCGAGTCCCACTGTCTCCACCAATCATAAAAAAAAATAGCGATACATTGCAAACCTCTTGATTTCAAGGGGTTTTGTTAGATGGGTGCACCTTAGGATTATCGGCAAATGAAAGAAGGGTTAGAGATGAAGAAAAAAATTCTTATTGCATTTATTTCATTAATTGTAATCATTGCTTTGTTTTTATCTATTCTTACTATCCTAGAATATCATCCAAAAGATCGAGAAACACTTAGCACCATAGGGAACACGACTAATACACTGCTAGAGATAAATAAAGATTATTCTATTACCAGTTTTAATATCGGCTATGGCGCACTTGGTGAAACTGAAGATTTTTTTATGGATGGCGGTAAAATGATTCGCCCAAAAAGCAAAGCTCTGGTCGAAAACGCTATTGAATCTATAAAAGAAAAAATTATTGCGCTAAATAGTGATTTTTATATCCTTCAAGAAGTTGATGAAGATTCCAAAAGATCGTATAATATGAATCAAATAGATGCGCTGTTACTCGATACGATGGGAGGCAGCTTTGCCTACAATTTCAAAGTAAACTATGTGCCCTTTCCTTTTCCACCTATTGGAAAAGTAAACTCAGGCATTTTAACTATGGGTCACTTTAAAATTAATACTTCAGAGAGAGTCTCACTTCCCAATCCGTTTTCGTGGCCTGTTAGAACCGTTAATCTTAAAAGGGCCATTCAAATAACTAGATACCCAATAACGGATAAAGAAAATGAGTTTGTATTAATTAATTTTCACTTAGAAGCCTTTGACAGTGGAGAGAGGAAAATCGAACAAACAAAATTCTTGTCTGAGATCATAACACAAGAATACGAAAAAGGAAATTTTGTAATAGCCGGTGGCGACTGGAATCAAACCTTAATTAAAGACCTTAAACTCGATTCTAATCTTTTGACCGAATGGACGCCTGGAACCCTTGACTGGAGTAGCCTTCCTAGCTGGGAAATGGGTGTCGATAAAAATATGCCTACGAACAGATCTCTTTTAAAGCCCTATGTTGGGAATAAAGATAAATTAGCTACATTTTTCATAGATGGCTTTATTGTTTCTCCAAATATTCAAATCATCGAAACAAAGGTATCTGGCATGGACTTTAAATACGCCGATCATGAACCCGTAAAAATGACCTTTAAACTTTTAGACTAAACAAAAACCATCAAAACTAGAAATAGTCTTGATGGTTTTATTTTATTGAATCTACCTTTAGTCAATCTGATTTGCAAACTCTACGATTGCATCTTCGAGCAATCCAAGCTCAGGTTTGCTTTCAGCCAATATTTTTTTCATAATAAATTTATAAAGAAAACCCAATCGGTCCACATGTACATCGCCACCGAGTTGTTTGACTTGTTTCGCATGTCTAAAAAGCGTCGTCGGTACTTGTTTTTTAAATAGCGCCACACCTTCATCGCCAAGTGCTAAACCACAGACAAAAAAATGGAGTTTTTTCGTCATTAGCTTTTCTATATTATAGCCCAAAAACATCTTCACGGAATTTCTGATTTGGCCCATATAGATTGGCGAACCAATCACGATGGTTTCATAATCGTCCAAATTGATTTTTGGGCGTTTGTCCAAATTGTAAAGTACGATTTCTGGGACGTCTTCACGTGCCTCAAGTACGTTCTTAATCCTGTTTGCACAGTCTTCCGTCGTTCCAGTCTTACTTCCATATAAAATCAATACTTGCATGAGATTCCTCCAAAATAATAATGTGTACTATAATTTTAGCATACTACTGTCAATAAAAAAGGATATAATTGCGTAAATACTCTCATTCAGGGTAAAAATATTATGTTACGTAAATCATATTATAGATACTTAGTTCTACGAGGAGGAAATACATGAGTTTAAAAGATACTTTCGATAAAATGGTACATGGTTCAAAGGAAAAAGCAGATGATTTAAAAGATAAACTCGGTGATGTGGTAGATGACGCGAAAGACAAGTCAGAAGATATCATAGACGATTTAAAGAAAAAATCGAACGATTTGAAAGACGAAGCAAAAAACAAAATGGATGA
>JBBRVO010000069.1:0-12582 GCA_038246775.1 Peptostreptococcales bacterium
AGTTTGTCTCCTGTTGACTGGAATCGTTTTGATTATTGCACTTATATTTGATCGTTTCAAAGATTCAAAATCCGAAGGAGACGATTACAAAAAATACTAAGGTTAAGTTCGTTCATCATTCAAATCGATTCAGTTTAGGAGGTTATGATGCTTTTAGTGAACACGCCAGACATACCTGGGAAAAAAATTGCGCAAACACTTTGTATGGTTAAGGGAAGTACCATTCGAGCAAAACATATTGGCAAGGACATCATCTCAGGTTTTAGACATCTTGTGGGTGGTGAAATGAAAGAATATAGTGAGATGCTCAACGAAGCAAGGCAAATTGCGACAAAAATTATGGTAGATGAGGCACAAAAAATGGGTGCAAACGCCATTATTAATATTAGATATACCACCTCTAGCGTCATTCAAGGTGCTGCTGAAATCTTAGCATATGGAACGGCTGTCATCTATGAAGACTAGATTTTCATCACTTAAGTGGTTATTCAAGATAAAACACTCAATGCAGTAATCATTCGAAAAAGGCATAAAAGCCTTTTTTTGCGATGAAAATGTGTCAAGATTCCTTAATAAAAATTGATATTTCATAAACTTTTGGTATAATAGGTTTAGGTTGTTTGCAAAACACTTAGGAGGTTACTAATGAGGAAATTATTTAGTCTATTGCTTGTGTTAGTTATGATGAGCAGTTTATTTATTGGATGTTCAAAAAAAGACCCTGTTGTTGAAGAAACGACTGCAGTTGAAACAACTGCAGCTGAATCGACTGAAGCAACTACTACTGCAGATGGAACTTTAGCAGATGGTATCTACTTCGCATCAGATGACGCTTTTGACGCTGAATCAGGTTGGAAGTCAGTTTTAACAATCGAAGTTGCTGGTGGCAAAATCACAACAGTTGATTGGAATGGCGCAAGCATTACTGCTGGTAAAGACAAAAAAACAACATCTAAAGATGGCGAATACGGTATGGTTGCCTATGGTAAAGCTTCTTCAGAATGGCACGAACAAGCTGCTTTAGCAGAAGGTTACTTAGTAGAAAACCAAACACTTGCTACTTTAAACACAGATGCTGAAGGCAAAACGGATACAATCGCTGGTGTAACAATCGCCGTATCTGATTTTTCCGCTTTAGTTGATCAAGCATTAGCAGCTGGTCCAGTTGGAACAGGCAAATTCGTTGATGGTACTTTCTACGCTGAAGAAGCTGCATTCAATGCAGAAAACGGCTGGAAAGAAAATGCTTCTTTCACAGTAATCAATGGTTTTGTTGTTTCTGCTAACTGGAATGGTACAAGCGAAGCAACTACAAAAGACAAAAAAACATTCTCTGCTGATGGCGAATACGGCATGGTTAAAATCGGTAAAGCAATCGCAGAATGGCATGAACAAGCAGCTTTGGTTGAAGGATTCTTAGTTGATTCACAAGATTTCGATGCAATCACTTTAACAGATGCAGATGGTCATACAGATGCAGTTGCTGGCGTATCAATGAAAGTTATTTCTTTCGTTGACTTGGCAAAACAAGCACTTAAATTGAGATAATACTATTAAATAGAGAAATGCAAACAACAACACCTAAAAAAAATAAACAAGCCGAAAGGCTTGTTTTTTTATTTATATTTTATGCGCTTATTTTTCCTACTTTTTAAGCTCTTTAATCGTATACTTTTCGTTAGTCAGTATAAATTTGTCAGCCAATCCACTTGTGATATAGACAGAATGATCCGCCATTACAAACACGGCCTCGGTGTTCTCAAGTCGTTCAACAAGCTCAGAACCAGCTTGAAGACCTAGTAAAAATACAGTGGTTGACAACGCGTCGCCTTCAACGGAAAGTTTAGAGACAATCGATACGGACATAATGTCATTTTCTTCTGGATAGCCAAGATCGGGGTTGATTAGATGGTGATACCGTTTATCGCCATCCATGAAGAACCGTTCGTAAATGCCAGAAGAAACGATTGAATTGTCAATAAGTTTTAAGATGCCCATTGTTGTACCCGCATCTGAATCAGGATCGCGTACACCTATGGACCAATTATCACTGTTTGGTTTGGTGCCAACTGTAAGAACATTACCACCCAGATTGATAATGGCGCTTTCATAGCCTTCTTTTAAAATAAGTTCTTTCACTCGATCAGCTATATACCCTTTTGCGATGGCTCCTAGATCTAAAGACATATTTTTTCTCGGTAGATAAACTGTCTTTTCATTCTCGTCGAGTACGATGGTTTTATAATCAATAAGTGCCATTTTCTCTTTTATCTCAGCATCAGTAGGCACATGAGCCAGATCTGTACCAATGCCCCATAGTTCAACGAGTGGTCCTATAGTAATATCTAAAAGACCATCTGAATAGCCTGCAAATTCGATACCGATCTTAACCATCTCAAACAACTCATCGTTAACTTTCACTGGTGCAATTCCAGCATTTTCATTGATTAGACTGAGGTCAGTACCCGCGATGCTTTTGGATACGATATATTCATAATAATCAATTAAACTAAACAATCTATCAAAGACTTCATTTGGAACTTCCTTGTCAGCATATAGGCTCAAGGTGATATAGGTGCCAATTTGATAGCTCGATTGCGAACTTATGATGCTATTTGTCTTAGAATCATTTGTTATTTTTTTTTCGTCTTTAATAATCACATGCTCTTTGCTTGGTTCTGTGGTTACAACACTTTCAGTGGTAACTTCCAAACTGGTTTCAGACGACGCTTCGGTGGTTTCTATTTTATTCGTACATCCGCCAAGTATCAGTGCAGCGCTCGTGATGATAATTAATATTTTCTTTAATTTCATGCTTCCTCCTAAAATAAATCTTTCACTTCTATACATGCTTGATCAGAAAATGCCTTTTCCATTATACCATAATCGACTGACAAGTCATCCAATTCCAGTTATAATATTTATAAAAAGTTCTATGGAGATGCTAATGAAAAAAATAATTTCTGCAAAAGAGATCTATACAATGTCAGAAATCACACCACTTTGTAAACATTTGATTATCGAAGACGGCTTTATCGTTGACGTACTTGATCACCTTCCTGAAGATTTTTATAAAGACTATGAACATGTTCAATTTCCTGAGAAAATTATTTATCCGGCTTTCAATGATACGCACATGCACCTGATCGGTTATGGCGCTTCTCTCAGCCTTTGTCAACTGGAACAGACCTATAGCATCGAACAACTCAAAGACCGATTGGCACAATACATTAAACGATTAGAGGCTGAAACTTATGTTAGGGAGAGTGGCGATATCATATCTGGTCGCGGTTGGAACCATGACGATTTTGTGGAAGGCAGATTGCCAAACCGATACGACCTCGATGCGGTTTGCAGCGATCGGCCTGTGATTCTGAGTCGTGTTTGTGGCCATATAGCCGTCGTCAACAGCTGTGCACTTGACCGCTTCAACATCAGTGCAGCTACCGTGATTGAAGGTGGTGACGTCTGCTTAGAAAACGGCGTGCCAACGGGTATACTAAAAGAAAACGCCGTATCACTCATTCAGAATCCCATGTCTATGGCGTCTATTAGAAAGCATATTCTTAGCGCGCAGACTAAACTCAACGCTTATGGCATCACCTCCGTGCAGACAGACGATCTCATCATGGTCTCCCATGACAGACATGAAGAACTCATGGACCTGTTTAAAGAAATGTCTGAGAGCCATGCATTGACAGTGCGCGTCTACCAACAAGCCCAATTTTTTAGCCTAGAAAATTTTAAACGGCAAGTTGAAAGCGGCTATCGTCAGAACGCAGGCAATCTCCTTTATAAAAATGGCCCTCTCAAGATATTAGCCGACGGTAGTTTGGGGGCACGAACGGCGAAACTGAGCGCACCCTATCATGATGATCCAGCTGCTGAAGGCATATTCATCCATACTGAAGATGAACTTCGCACTTTGATGACCTTTGCATGCGAAAATCACATCGATGTGGCAATTCACGGCATTGGGGATTATACGATTCGATTTGCCATAGAAGAACTGACCAAATTACAGGAACGGATGCCGCGTGAAGATACGCGAAATGTCATCATTCATTGTCAAATCATGGATGAAGCATTGATCCAATCTATGGCCGAATCAAATATTGACGCTTTGGTACAACCCGTCTTTCTTGAATACGATATGACCATGGTAGAATCCAGAGTTGGTCATGCTTTAGCTCAATCGTCCTATGCCTATAAAACGATGCTCGAGTCTGGCATCAAGCTCGGTTTTGGTTCTGATGCGCCCGTTGAAGATCCAAATCCATTCAGAAGCCTCTATTATGCGGTGACCCGTACACGACCTGATGGCAGAGCATACTTTGTCGAAGAGTGCATAACGCTTCAGCAAGCACTTGCCGCCTTTACATCGGATGCCGCTTATTTTTCACATGAAGAAAGCTTTAAAGGTAAGCTCGATAAGGGCTATCTTGCAGATTTCATCGTTTTAGCTGAACCGCTCGATTCACTTGAGCCACTTGAGCTTCTAAGCATGGAAATCTCATCCACCTATTTGGGCGGGACATGTGTCTATCAAAACCCCAAAACTTAAAAAAAGCTCGGCATCCTATGATCACTCACATGGGATTGCCGAGTTTTTTTAAGTCATAACAAAGACGCCTTTATTTTTAACCATGAAAATTTGATCGTATTTCATTTTGCTTTCTTCAAAGACGACGTGACTCACGTTGATAACCGTCACGTCTTCAAGCGCAAGCAATGTCCTTTCAATCTCACTGGCAATTTGAGGGTCAAGGCTGGCAAAGGCTTCATCGAGGATGATGATTTTCGCCTGTTGCAAAAGACCTCTAGCAATGGCCAACCGACTCTTCTCACCTCCAGAAATATTCTTACCGTTGTCATAGAGCATTCTCTCCAAACCTTCAGGATGATTCTCTACAAAATCAAATAAACCTGCACGTTCTATGGCAATCTTGATTTCAACCTCAGAGTAGTTTTTATAGAGACACAAGTTGTTCCTTACAGTATCTTCAAAGATGAAGACTTGCTGCTCAATATTCGCCAGCTGATGGAAATACGTTTCCTTAGTGATATGCTTAATGTTTTGACGATCAAGCTGTATGGTACCGCTTACTGGATTGAAATACTTTCTTAGCAGTTTGAGCAATGTAGATTTACCGCCACCACTTGGACCGATGATCAAATATTTCCGGCCCCTATCTATGCTTAGGTTGATCTGACTAAGCACCTCGTGGTCATCATATGAAAAATCGACATTTTCAAATTGTATGGCATGCTTAAAATCGTCGATTTTAATTGTTTCATCGGTAATCTGCACGTCGTCTAAAAGTTTTTGAATCTTGTTGAAGATGCCCTTACTTGACAGGATCTTTGGTATCCATTCGCTGATTTGCATCAATGGGAACATGATTTTTTCCATATTGGTGACAATCAAAACGACACCGCCAAGGGTGAGAGAGCCATTGATCGCCATATACGCTGAAAAAGCCAACAGGCCATACATCATAGACATCATCAAAAAGTTTTGAGTTGCGCCGATATAGGAAATAATTTTGTCAATCAAGTAGCCTTTTTCTTGTATATCTTCCGATTTTTTATAAAAATCGTCTCGCACCTTTTGGCTTAAGTTGTTGGCTTTTATAATATGAAACGCACTTAAAAATTCCTTGATATAGGAGGTATAACTCGAATAAAAGGCACTGCGATGCTCTTGATGCTTTTGAAGTGGTTTGCTCATAACTACAGAAACCACTGTACCGAGAATTCCTAAAGCGACGCCCACAAAAAGGGCAATCGGGCTTACATATGCGATGACAATCATGCCAATTATGAAACTCATTGTTTGGATGATCACCTCATAGATGCCATCAATAAAGTTGCTTTCAATATTAGAAACGTCGTTAGTCAATGTACTGAGGTAAATAGATGTATTTTCTGACTGAAACTTATTGATATCTTTTTCAAATATTTTCTCAATGTAGTGACGTTTTGCCCGTACGATGGCATTTTTCTTATACAGCCCTTTTATATACGCCAATATTAAGTTGGATGGTATGAGAAGTAATGCCAGTGAAAAGAGGACAATGGTCTGTGCCTTAAATCCAGATTTATCCAGTGCGACTACGGCATCAATTGCCTTCATCATCTGAATGGAAATTAGGCCATCTAAAGAAAAGCCGATGACGGCTACGAAAGCAGCCAAAAAAAGGAGTGGTGATGCTTGCAATATTGATTTTCTCATGCAGTTACCACCTCCTTGAAATAGTCAGTACTTGTGTATTCGTGCAAAATGCCATTTTTGATTTCAAGTACGAAGTCGTAACGATCGGTAATGCCTTCATAATATCTATGTGAAATGGATACGACTGTACTTTCCAGCGCTAATATTGTCGCTTCAATGTCACGACCTAACTGTTCGTTGAGACTTGAAGTCGCTTCATCGGCAAATAAAATATCTGATTTTTTTAAAATGGATCTTGCTATGGCTATTCTTTGTCTCTGTCCGCCAGAAAGATTCTTGCCATTTTCTTGAAGCCTAAGCTCTAAACCTTCGTCTTTAAGATCAATCAAATCTCTAAGACCCGACCTTTCGATTGCAGAGTCAAGCACATCTTCTGGTACGTCTTTATATAAGGTGATATTGTTCCTAAGTGTGTCTTCAAATAAAAAAACGTCTTGATAGATATAGGAAACATTGTTATTAAAATCTTCCGAAGATATATGATGATAATCTGCCCCATCGATTCGAATTTTACCAGAATAGTCTTCATAAATTTTTGATAGGAGCTTAATAAGTGTCGACTTGCCTGAACCACTGGCGCCTTTTAATAGATATTTCTTGCCCTTCAACAACTTGAAACTTGCATTTCTGAGCACGCTCTTGTCATCATAAGTAAAACTCAAATCGTCCACCTCAATATAATTATTGAAAGTAAATGGCACACAATTGACGATTTGTTCTGTTTCACTTTCCTCCGATTTAGTAATTTTGTCATAGATTTTTATGGAAGCTTTAAGTTCATTGAAAAGCGGTATGACTTGTCCGACTGACCAAACGCATGAATTTGAAAGCTGAAGCATAAAAGTAATTCTTAAGATCGAAACGCCATTGAAGCCTTGAAGCATTAAGTACATAAGTATGCCAATAAAAATCATATACCGCATGATGTTTGTCAAACTGCGCTGCCCTTCCGTAAAGACAGTAAATAGAAAACGCTTCTTTTCCACTTGGTCGATGGCCTGCATGGTCTGCATCAGGAACTTGTCTTCAATATTATTGAGCTTTAAAATTTCAAGGCCGTTGAATGTATTCGACGCTTTGACTGTGAATTGCTCGTTGAGTGTAGAGACGCGCTCTTGCATGGAGACAGTCTTGGCTTCAAACCGCGTGATAATCCAAAATACCACAAATGAGATCACGCATATGCCAATCGCGAACTTCCAATCGAAAAAAAGCAGTATCAATAAGGAAAAGACGTAGACACCGCCATTGAAGAGGATATTCAAAAGGCGCAAGAAAAAGATTTGTTCAAAAGTGTTGATGTCATTGATAAGGTTTGAAATGTAAACTTCTTTAGATTTTTTACTAAAATGTGCATAGCTGTCATTTAATAGTTTATCAAATGCCTGCATTCTAATATCTAGAAGTGTATCTCGCATAAATCTTATTCTCATAAACCTGGAAGTTAGTTGTAACAATGAAGATACGACAACAATTCCAACGATGATTGCAACGGCCCCATAGAATGCGGTCATACTGGCTTTCTCGATGACGCCGATGAGGTATGCAAATCCAAAATTTCCCATAAGTTGATTGACTACAGGTAAAAAACAGGCGAGTACATAGAGTGTAAATGCCCTTTTGCGTTTCAACAACAATTCTTTCATGTGCAACTCGCCCCCTCACAAATTGAAATTTAATACGTTCACACTTTATAACTTGTCGATGCTAATTTTGCCTGATACTGTGGATGCCACAATACTTTTGCGATCAGAACGGTTGGTAATATTGACAGAGCGTTTTCCAGAATTCGATTTATTGACAACGGCAAAACCATTGGTTTCAATGCCACCTGATATTGAATCAAGTTGTAAATTGAAATTTTCTGGCTCAGTCAAATAAAGCGTAATTTTACCTGAAATTGTGTTTGCCTGGACATTGCTAAGCAGTGCGCCACAGTTCGCGTCTATAGCGCCCGAAACGGTTTTACATTCTAGATAATACGAATCGCCCGTACATTTTATTTTGCCCGATGTCGTTTTTAAATAGCTTTTGCCTGTTTTGATCGTGTCTGCAACAACTGAGCCGGACGTGGATTTGAGTTGGATGGTTTTTGCCTTCAAATCAGCGACATACACTTTGCCACTCACTGATTTTGCTTCAAGGTCAATTCCTTTTAGACCAATGAGAGATACAGAACCTGAAACATTTGAAAATCGGCCTTTATCGATAACTGTATCCATCGGTATTTTTACGTTAATAAAGACCGCATTCAACATCATGTTGCCACTTTTGAAAAAATCAAAGATATCGGTCAGATTGGTTACGCGGGATTCCTTTATGGAGATAGTGTTACGCTCTTCTATAATGTGTAGCCAATCGGGTTTTGAAATCAAATCTCTCGTTTTGTCATCCATCAATTCTATTGTGATTTCGTCGACGTTTGAGCGTTCAACATTGAGTTTACAAGTCGTCAGGGACACGTCAAAATCTTTGAAATCCTTCTCTGGCGTCGCATACAATTCCTTTTCGATGCCAAAATCTTCTTTAATCGTTTTCTTTTCATCTTGGTTGCTGTAAATTTCTTCTCTGACATCGTCTTCTATCTTTTCTGTAAGTTCAAGTGCTTCGATCATCTGTAGACCTTCATCAACCGTAATTTTACCACTCTCTATCATTTTTAAAATTTCTAATTTATCGCTCATATAGTCCCCTACTCGAAATATATTTTAATTGTATGGCCATCATGTGTCTGCACATTCATAAGTTCGCCGGTTGCACCTTCATCTATAGACTTAAGTATTTCCTCATAGTTAATTTCTTCCAGGATGCCTTGAAGTTCAGGCGAAAATTTTTCTCCGATTTTTACCCCTGCCTTAAAAACACCAAAGGGTAATTTGATGTCAACTTGGTTGTTGCGACGCTCATCTTCTACATAAATTCGAATACTTTTTAGCGTTTTTTTGCTAGCCGTTTGTTTTTTCTTTTCTAATCCGTTGATTGCTTCTAGAAGCTTCATACCTTCTTCTGCGTTGATGGTTCCATTCTCGATCATCGTTAAAATTTTTAACGCATCTTCACTCATTTCGTTTACCTCCGATATTTATGAGTCACCTTTTAATTTTTTAAGTGCTTCTTCTGAAGTCAATTGTCCGGTACTTAATTTTTCCAATATTTCTTTTTTGTTAATCTCCTCATCGTTTGGTTTAACGCTGTAGCCTAGCGCTTCAATAACTTGATCCAAATTTCTTCTAACTGTAGGATATGAGATGCCAAGGTCTTTTTCAATTTCTTTGATATTGCCACGATTCTTCACAAAAATCTCAATAAATTCCTTTTGCTCTTCTGTCAGATAGCTAAATTTATCCAATTCAAATTTGCCATCGATACCGGTTTTGCAAGCTTCACAATGCAGTCTGACCACTTTTAATTTTTCATTACACACTGGGCATTTACCCAATACCATGCGCCTCATAATTAACCTCTTTCTTTTCAATAAGCCTATTAACTATAAAATACGCCTCTTTTCACAACAAGTCAATCGACATATTATAATTTTAACCTAATTCTAATAAATAGATTGATTATATTAATCAACTTATTAATTTTATTAATAAGTTTTAAGTATTCACATTCCACAAACTTAAATAGTAATATCAATAGCAATATTTTTCTGATTTCATTATTAGTACTTATAAAAAAAGCCTTTAGATTTCGAAAAATCAAAAGGCTTTGTATTTACGCGTTCAATTATTTGACGCGTTCAATTATTTTAAAATAGGTTTTTCAATTGTTTTTTCTTCAGTCTTTCCAAATCCTGCTACTTCTGTAATACTTGCCACCATGCTCGCAACATTCGTGAGCTCTGATGGAATAATCAATTTGGTCGCCTGTCCTTTTGCAACTTTTGAAAGGGCTTCAAAACTCTTGAGTGTCAAGACGGATTGATCGGCATGAACGCTTTTGAGCATATCTAGACCTTGAGCCGTTGCCTGTTGTATCTTGAGAATTGCTTCCGCTTCACCTTCTGCCTCTCTAATTTGAGCTTCTTTCTTGGCTTCAGCCCTTAGTATAGCCGCTTGCTTTTCAGCTTCTGCACTTAGAATTACGGATTCTTTCTTACCTTCCGCAACTAATATTGCAGATCTTTTTTCGCCTTCTGCTCTCAAAATTGATTCTCTTCTTTCACGTTCTGCTCGCATCTGTTTTTCCATCGCTTCTTGGATGTCTTTAGGTGGCAGAATGTTTTTAAGCTCGACACGGTTAACTTTTATGCCCCATGGGTCTGTTGCTTCATCTAAAATAGATCGCATTTGCGTGTTGATTAGGTCTCTAGAAGATAGTGTTTCATCGAGTTCAAGTTGACCAATGATATTACGTAGCGTTGTCGCCGTCAAGTTTTCTATGGCCAAGATCGGCATTGCAACACCATATGTGTACAGCTTTGGATCTGTGATTTGATAATAGACAATCGTATCGATCTTCATCGTGACATTATCTTTTGTGATAACAGGTTGAGGTGGAAAATCTGCGACCATCTCTTTTAGTGACACTTTTTTAGAGATTCTATCAATCAATGGAATTTTAAAATGTAGCCCCGTCTCCCAAGTCATAAGATAAGCACCCAATCTTTCAATGACATAACCGTTGGATTGAGGTACAATTCTTATATTCGATACAATGAGGACCAAAAACAAAATTGCAAGTGTAAAGCCAATCATGTAACCAATGTACGCCATAAATAAACCTCCTGATAGTTTATGATATTTCTAACTTTCTTGATTTCTTAGTTCCTGAATGTGCTTCTTAATGATTAATTTAACACCTTCTATTGCTAATACTTCAACTATGTCTCCTACGGCGTAAGTTTCTTCTTCTTCTCCCTTTGCCGACCAGATCTGTCCGTTGAGTTTAACTTGACCAATTTCCATAGGTTGTATGATTTTTATAACATAAGCCGTTTTGCCAATCAAAGCATCGATGTTCGTTTTATTTTGCCCGACTTTGAAAATCTTTCGAGCAAGTGGCCTTGTATAAATGAGTAGTACAATTGCTACGATAATAAATGACACAATTTGAACGACTATATTAAAACCTAGTTCAGATGCGATAAGCGCTGCAAGCGAACCTACTGCAAACCAGATGGATGTCAATCCAAGAGTAAATGCCTCCACTAAAGTAAAGAATACGATAAGAACTGCCCAGATTATTGATAATGTTTGTCCATCCATATGTGACCTCCTCATTTCAATTAAGACTATTATTTATTTGATCTGAATAATCATGTATAATAGTTTTATAAGTCTATAGTTCATTTATATCGTATAAATATTAAAAATATATTAAATGCAACTTAAGAAAAGAACAATTAGCGTAACCAACACTCGTAATAACCGACAAGAAAGGTCTTATTCTATGAAAATTTCAATCAAACAAATCTTAGTAATTCTCGGTACATTGGCTCTCATAAGTGCCGTGACGACTATCGTCATAAAAATGCTTTCATCTTGGGGAGATGTTTTTTTATTTTTAGGACTCTTCATGCTCTTTTCGGTCTTAATCGCCATCATTACCTATTATTTGACAACCCTCGTCAAAATTATTACACGTGGTATGCACGCTTTTAAAGATCACATTGACCTTCCAGAAAAGTCGCTCGATGAAAATTTTTCTTTTTATCTCTTACCGAATCTCAAATCTATATTTAAACTTTTTCGCACTTATGAAGATGCGTTCGATATAGCCAAAATCAAACTTGACGAAAACGAAGTAAAATTCAAGGAACTTGAACGCATCAACACTTTCAAAAACCACACTCTGGATACGCTTCTCAAAGTGAACCATCTTTTCCTAAATCTCAACGATTCAAAAGATTACTATGCCATGATTCTGTCGTCCGCAATCGACGTAATTGAAAATGCTTCAAAAGGCAGTATTCTTCTATATAATACAGATATCGACAAGTATGAATTTCAGACCTGTGTCGGTTACGACATGGAAGAACTTAGCAAAGTAAAGATGTCACTTGAAGAGACGTTTCTATTCAAAAATTCACATGGCAATTATCTCGAACCGACTATCATTAAGAATGTGCGTGAATACGATTCACAGTTTCTTGACAAGGACAGTAACAGTCACATAGAAAGCGCTGGCGGTCTAGATATCGCTGAAGCGCTATCCTCACCAATCATCATAGATGGACAGATTTTTGCCATTATCAACATCGATAGCGATGTTGAAGACGCCTTTGACGCAATCGATAAACAACTCCTTCATTTCTTTGCCTCTCAAATCTCAATTGCACTTAAAAATAAATACCTAGTGGACGAAACCGTGAACATGTCCAGGTATGACAAATTGACGGGTGC
>JBBRVO010000070.1:0-12078 GCA_038246775.1 Peptostreptococcales bacterium
ACGAGGTGAAACTATGGACCCGAAAATCGAAAATTTAATCGCATACTGTCAAGGCTTATACCACAAAGAAGACGGAAAAGCTCTTTATCTTAAATATCTTCGGGAGATTCAAAACATCACACCTCAAGAACTCATCATGGTCCAGTATGAGCAACTCAAGATGGGGTATACACCAAAACAGCTCCTGGAAGTCGTTGACAAACTCATGAACGTCTATCACAAATCCCTCAGCCAGTTTCAGTGGCAAAGACCTGCACAAAATAGTTTCCTTCACGACATGATGTCTGAAAATGCTGGTTTGATTGCTTATTTAAACGCATTTAAAGAAAAAATAAAAAATAATGCACTTGAAGATATATTGCCTGAACTTAAAGCGTTCATTGAAGATACGAAAGCTTACAATGCGCATCTCCTTAAAATTGAAAATATCCTATTTCCATATATGGAAAGAAAAGCTGAATATTTTAATGGCTTAAAAATGATGTGGTCACTACATGATGAACTGAGAGATATTTGGAAAGAACTTGGTGGTAAGGTTGAAGCCGCTCAAAATAATGTCAATACAAAGGATTTACACATCATGTTAGGCAAGTTCTTTTTTGTTTTGTTTGGTCTCGTACAAAAACAAGAATTGGTCCTTTTTCCCACTGCTTCAATGAAGATAGATGCAGATGAATTCTTGTCTATGCGCCAGCAAAGTTTGGAATATGAATTTGCCTTTATTGAACCACCTGAGATCATCGTCGTAAAATCGGCAAAAGGGGGTTACAGGGTAAGTACTTCGTTGCCTCAGACCAGTTATTCGAGTTTAAAGTATTTCTTTCAATCTGAGACGGGACACATGGATTTCGAACAGCTACATCTTCTACTTGATGTACTCCCTATCGATATGACACTTGTGGATGAAAATGATAAAGTTGCCTTTTTTTCAAGACCAAAAGACCGCATCTTTCCACGATCTATTGCGGTTATCGGTAGGGATGTCAGAAACTGCCATCCACCTGAAAGTGTGCACGTCGTTGAAGCAATCATCGCCTCATTTAGACGTGGCGACAAAGATGAAGCGTCATTTTGGATACAAATGAAAGGTTTGTTTATCTCTATTCAATACTTTGCATTGAGAAATGAACACGGACAATATAGAGGCACTTTAGAAGTATCCCAGGAAATCAGCAAGTTACGGGCACTAGAGGGAGAGAGAAGACTCCTTGATTAAGACCATTTTGGTCTTTTTTTTTACTTCTTTTCAGATATATTACAAAAAACTACATAAGATGTGAACAAATTTTAAATAAATGCGTAGGAATTTGTAGAAAGTTGTAGGTTGTATGATATACATAGGTTGTAGTGAACTATATTATGAGTTGAGCAGGAGGAAATTATGAAAAAAGCTTTATCGTTGTTATTAATTTTGGTTTTAATGTTCACACTAGTTACGGGTTGTTCACCAAAAGTAGAAGAAGTTGCGACAACAGAAGCAGTAACAACTGCCGGTGCTGAAACAACAGAAGCAACTGAAGCAATGGTTACATTTGACAACGTATTTGTCAACATTGGTACAGGCGGAACTGCAGGAACTTATTTTCCACTTGGTGGCGCTTTTGCAGAAATCTGGAATAACAATATCACAGGCATTAATGCAACTGCACAATCAACTGGCGCTTCTGTAGCAAACATCAATTTATTGATGGATGGTGAAGTTGAAGTGGTTATCGTTCAAAATGATACTGCTTTATATGCACACGATGGCATCATGATGTTTGATGGCCAAACTTTCGAAAAATTGAGAGGTCTTGCAACACTTTATAGTGAGCCACTTCAAATCGTTACAACGGATCCAAATATCAAAACTGTCGCAGATTTGAAAGGTAAGAAAATTGCAGTTGGCGCTATCGGTTCTGGTGTTGAAGCCAATGCTAGACAAATTATTGCAGCAGCTGGAATGGATTTTGAGAAAGATATTCAAGCAAACTTCTTGTCATTTGCCGAAGCTTCTTCGGGCTTAAAAGACAATCAAGTAGATGCAGCCTTCTTAACAGCAGGTATCCCTACTGCTGCTATTCAAGATTTATCTGCACAAAATGATGTGTTCATCGTTCCAATCGATGGTGAAGTTGCTGCTAAGTTAAAATCGGATTACAAATTCTTCACAGATTATGTCATTCCAGCAAATACTTACAAAGGACAAACAGAAGATATGAACACATTAACTGTTAAGTCTATGCTATGTGTTTCTGCAGATATGGATGAAAATTTAGCTTATGAACTTACTAAACAAATTTATGAAAACCTCGATCGTGTTGTTTTAGCGCATAACGTAGGTAAATTTATAACGGTAGAAACAGCTCTTGATGCAATGTCAGTTCCTGTTCATCCAGGCGCTCAAAGATACTTTGACGGAAAATAATTTAATTTAAAGCATTTTGAAAAGAGAGAAGGGACACTTTGGTTAGAAAAGTCATCATCATGTTACTTGGACTTACTTTGTTAATGACACTTGTTTTAACGGGTCTTCATGAACGTACGATTGTCGTCGTTGAAGATCAGAAAACGGGTGAATCTAAAATGTTGTTCCCCGATAGCAACCACTTTGAATTGGGTTATATACATTCAGTGCTGTTGACGCCAGTTGATGAATTTTTCGAAATCACTGAGGATAATAAGCTGATACTCCAAAAGACCGTTTATGAGTCTTTTGGAGTAGGGCTTCCCTATGAACAAGAGAAAGATTCGGATTTTGAAATAATTGATGGTAAGTTCATATTATATTTAAAAAGAAATTTTGATGTGGTTAACATGATTATTTCTCCAATACCGAAGCATACGATAACTGTTAATGGAGACGTTCATAATATTTTGGATTTGTTCGAGAGCTCGGTTCAAGCGGCAGAGGGATCGAAAGACGCGTTGGCTGTAAAACATGCGAGAAGCATCAAAATATTTGTTGTCAAAAAGAAAGTATTTGAAATAGGCAGCTATCAGGTTGTCCTTTAGGAAGGAACGGTGTCATGTCTGACTTAAAAGTAAAAAATCAAACAGAAACAGCGCCTGCAGATATGTCAGCAGATGACTTACTGCGAAAATATGACAAAGGTTCAGATTATAGAGTATTAAGCGGCATTCAAGGGAAAATTCTCGTTGCAATATTATTTACTTTTTCAATATTTCAGTTATACACGGGCATATTTGGGGTTTTAGATGCAATGTTGCAAAGATCTATTCACCTTGCATTTGGTCTCACATTAGTCTATCTCTTATACCCGTCAGCCAAGAAATTTTCGAGAACAAAATTACACCCACTTGATGTCGGTTTATCTCTAATGGCGGCAAGTGTATGTCTCTATGTTTATTTTAATTACGCGCAATTGGTATTACGAGCTGGTCGTGTTAGCACGCTTGATATGATTGTCGGGATTATCGCAATTATTCTTGTTCTTGAAGCGGCACGAAGAGTTATTGGATGGCCGATGGTCATTATTGCACTCGTATTTATCAGCTATGCGTTGCTTGGTCGATATATTCCAGGTCCACTGGCACATAGAGGTGTTAAAGTGGCCAACTTAGTACAACACTTATTTTACACTACCGAAGGTATATTTGGACTACCAATTGGCGTCTCGTCAACCTTCATCTTTATGTTCCTGTTATTTGGTGCTTACTTGGGTAAAACGGGTATGGGTGAATTCTTCATCGATATTTCGAACTCAATTGCCGGTAGTGCACCAGGTGGACCGGCTAAAGTTGCCGTTATATCAAGTGCTACTATGGGCACACTATCTGGTTCTTCTGTAGCAAACGTCGTCGGTACGGGGAGTTTTACGATACCAATGATGAAAAAACTTGGTTATAAACCAGAATTCGCTGGAGCTGTTGAAGCGACCGCATCTACGGGTGGACAACTCATGCCACCAATCATGGGTGCAGCGGCATTCCTTATGGCTGAATTTACAAATTTACCTTATGTCACAATCATCGGTGCGGCCGTTATCCCTGCGCTACTTTATTATTTTGGCGTATGGGCAGGCGTACACTACGAAGCGAAGAAGCAAGGTCTAAAAGGGATGCCTAAAGATCAAATTCCAAAAGCAGGCAAAGTTATGAGAGAACGCGGTCACTTGATGCTACCAATTATTGTCGTTATGTATTTACTTATTTCCGGTTATACACCGATACGAGCAGCTCTAGGTGCAATTGCTTCTGCGATTATAGTTTCATCATTCAAGAAAGAAACTAGATTGTCTTTTAAAGAAATATTGATGGGACTCGTAGATGGAGCAAGAAGTGCCATAACAGTTATCGCAGCTTGTGCAACGGCTGGTATCATCATAGGCGTTGTTACTCAAACAGGCTTAGGGTTGAAAATGGGATCATTACTTGTGAGCATGGCAAATGGTAACTTGTTCCTAACCTTATTCTTTACGATGATTACGTCATTAATTTTAGGGATAGGCGTTCCAACGACGGCGAACTATGTCATCACAGCAACCATTGCAGCGCCAGCACTTTTGATGCTTGGTGTGCCGATTATTGCCGCACATATGTTTGCATTCTACTTTGGTATCATAGCAGACGTAACACCTCCAGTTGCTTTGGCAGCAGTCGCCGCATCTGGTGTCGCGAAATCAGAACCTATGAAAACAGGGCTACAAGCTTCGCGTCTAGCAATTGCGGCTTTTATCATACCGTATATCTTCGTCTATAGTCCAGAGATCTTATTGGTTGATGTCACTTTAGTCCATCTTGCATTTATTCTTGTGACGGCAATTATAGGGATCATCGCAGTTGCTTCAGGACTCACCGGATACTTCCAAACAAAGATGAATCCTTTAGAGAGATTTTTATTTATCGGTGGTGGTGTCATGATGGTTACAACTGACTACACAGTCAATGCAATTGCCGCACTTATCTTAGGCGCTGTTATTATATGGCAGTTTCGCAAAAAGAAAGCACTTGATGCAGTCATTGTATAGGTTTCGAGATTGATCCCCCTATTAGGAAAACACTGTGGTAACCACCTCACAGTGTTTTTTATAATTTAATGCAACCCTAATTTCAATGCGCCAATAATCAAATTTCATTCATTTGTTGCTAGGGATCTATTTATTTACTGTTTATCAATATCCTTGAAGGGGTAAAAAATAAAAAAATACAGCAACGGGATATATTTGTTAAGAAAAATTGGCTGTGAGATAGTGGCAATTAATTAAGATTTATTAATAGTGCCACACAAGCGTACAAACTAGTAAAAAGAGAGTATCATAATACTGTGCTCATACCACAGGAGGGTTAACCATGAGACTCTATGAAAAATTGAATAAACAAAAGCTAAAAGGCATCAAATTAAATTTCAAAAACATTACATTGGAAACTTTAAGAGAATTATTTGTCGAAGAAGAACATTCAAACGATGAAATTGCCTCGCTATATGGCGTCAATAAGCTGCATGTGGCATTAAAGCGGAAACGATTCGGTTTAACCGAATGGGATAGAGTTGAAAAACATGTAACGAAAGACTACCATGAATGGTTACACAATAATATTGCTAAAGATCAGAAATAAGATGATGGAGGAGATGATTTTGAAAACAATTAGAAAAAGCGATAAGATCATGTTTGTACTCTTTTTTATGCTCGTGATTGTTTTATCACCTTTAACTTTCGCTAAAGAAACATCTGATGATAGTTTTGGTAAAATATTGGCCGATTATCAATTAATCACAGGATTCAACGGAGATTTGATGACTGAGAAGCACATCTCGAGAGTCGAAATGATCGCAATCATTTCAAAACTCTATGCCGCAGAATTTAAAGACTATACACCGCCTACAGTTGCAACCTTTGACGATGTAAAGACAACTCATTGGGGCTATAAATATGTAGAATTTGCCTTTAATAAAGGCATAACATCTGGAAAAAGTGCTAATATATTTGGCGTATCAGATTCAGTCAATTATAATCAAGTTAGTATTTTTTTAATAAAGGCACTTGGTTTTGATTTGAAGGGCATCCAATATAAAACTGCGGCCTCTGAGATTGCGGATGCTTATGGTTTAAAGCCCTTGATTCCAACGGAGAACAATCAAATATTAAAACGTGGGAACGTTTTTGAATTATTGGTTAAGGCACTCCTTATGGAAGATGTTTATGGTGTTCTTGGCATTGAAAGCTTGACACAGAGTACCGTTTTGAAGGAGACCTATATTAGTAGATCTGAAGCAGTCATTAACACGCCAGTAGCCTTATATATAGGTAGTGGAATCTTCAATATCTATTATGCGAATGGCGATTTGTATACAGGTGAATTTGACGGATCATCACCAAAGGGAAATGGTATTTTGAAATTTGCAGACGGCAATCTCTATATTGGTCAATTTGATAAGGGTAAATTACAGGGGCGTGGCATGTTGCAGGGACATGGTATATTCATTTGGTCTGAAGGTGATTATTATGAAGGTGAATGGGTAAATGACAGCTACAATGGACTTGGCATGTATACCTTTATAGATGGTTCCTATCAATATGGCGAATGGGTAAATGACCTTCTCGTCAAGTCAACTGATGAAGTGACACCTGAGCAGATCAAAGCAGGAACAGCTGTTGCATCAAAAAACTATGTCGTGCACCTTATTGGCTCAGATGGTTTGCCACTGAACGGCATTTCGTTACGTGCCATCGATGAAACAAATGAAGTCAGTTATAATTTGATTTCAGATTCAAATGGAAATGTTGAGATTCCAAAAATTGGAGAGTTTGCTATTGTGAGTTTGACACTTGGTGAAAATAGTGCCTATCAATTTTCAATATCTAGCAATACCTACATGGTTACAACGGTTGGCATATATAAAAAGGGTGTGACGTATGAACTCTTCAAATAAACTAATTTGCTACCACATAAATTCATTGTGGTAGCTTTTTTGTTCATTATATTTTGATAATTTATTTATGATATGGGTATATATATCCTGTTATATGTCAATTCTTTTAACAAGTTTTTTGCGAGGTTCGCATCAAGACATATTGACAGGATGAAACTTTACACGTAAAATGACAAGGTGTCATATGACACTGTGTCATTTCAGTAAAGGATGGAGGGGTTTAATTGCCAACTACAACATTTTATAATTTGCCTGATGAAAAAAAGAAAAAATTATTGGATGCCATCAAAGATGAATTTATTAGAGTCTCATATTCAGAGGTGTCAATCAATAAAATTATTCAAGCGGCAGATATCTCTAGAGGCAGTTTTTATCAATATTTTGAAGACAAAGACGATATGCTTTCTTATATTATGCTCGGCTATCAAAAGGGTGTTTTTGATCTTGCAAGGCATAGTTTGACCACTTCAGGTGGTGATATATTTCAGATGTTTCTCGATATATATCATTTTGCTATAGATTTTGTTATGGAAGAGAGTACAAATAGTTTTTTAAGAAATGTTTTTGCGGATATAAGGATCAACACGGGGCTATTCACAAAGCGATCCAAAGAAGAAGTCCTCAATAATTTAACAGAACAATTCTTACCTTATGCCAACTTAGATTTGTTAGACATTTATGGAAAAGCTGAACTCGCAAATATGGTTGAACTTCTTGCCGCGACGACGCGAGATGCTATAGCTGAGACGTTTATAGATTTTGATGTTATTGAACAGTCAAAAGCGGATTATTATATCAAATTGAAACTTTTAAAAAGAGGTCTTTCTAAGACTAAAACATAAAACAAGGAGGATTAGAAATGGCATCTAACGTTCGTATTTTAGTGATATTAGCCCTTATTGCATTGTTGATGACGGGGTGTTCGAAAGAAGAAACCCTTAAACCCATGGAAAAAATGCGTCAAGTCAGTGTCGCTACAGTGAATAAAGAGGCACATAAAGAGACAATTGCCTATACTGGCTTTGTATCAGCACGTCAAATTCTGCCATTAAGCTTTAAGCAAGATGGTATCGTCGGAGACGTAAAAGTGGTAGAAGGCCAAAAGGTGAAGGTGGGCGATGTACTTATGACACTAAAGGGTAACACCGAAGCATCTTCTACTTTATATTCTAGTATGGATGGTATCGTGTCGGAAGTTATGAATAAATCAGGGGATGTCGTTGGGGCTGGATATCCTGTGTTGATAGTGAGATCTCCAGAACAAATTATGCGCGTTGGGGTTACAGATGATGATCTTATACGTATTGAAAGATTTGGAAATCCAGTTATTTCTATTGATTTAGATGGTAAAGTAACAGAAGCCAAACTAGATGATATCAATCGAATACCAGATGAATCGTCTCGCACTTATACTGTAACAGTAGCCCTTGACACAAAATCAGTGTTTCTAATTGGAAAACTAGGCACTGTGTCTTTTGAACTCTCTAGAATCACTGGAATTTGGCTGCCTATCAATCATATTCAAAATGATGGAGAAGATTATGTCTATATTGTCAATTCAGAAAATCGAGTTGAGCGAAGAAATATAAAACTAAAAGAACTCAACAATGACAAGGTCCGAGTTGAAGGCCTAGAAGACGGAAACCGCGTCATCACTATAGGCAATTCTATCGTAAAAGAAGGGCAACAAGTTACAGCCAGGGAGGCTTCCAATGAATAAACTCATCAGGATGGCCATTAATGAGCGAAAAGTAACTTTTTTACTTTCATTGATGATTTTCGTTTATGGTTTTTATGCCTATTATTTTATGCCGAAACAGGAAAATCCTGATACTTCTAGTCCAACCGCTCAGATTATTACGGTATTTCCAGGAGCAACCGCCTCTGAAGTGGAAGAGCTCGTGACTAAAAAAATTGAAGATGAACTAGCATCACTTGATGGGGTTGAATATATCACATCTTATTCAAATCCCAATGTCTCGGTCGCGATCGTTACGCTTAATTATGATGTGAATTATGATGAGCAGTGGGCGAGTATGCGCGTAAAACTGGATGCCATTAAAAATGAGTTGCCAACTAATGTAATGGACTATCAGATCAATACCGATTTGACGACTTCAGCGGGAATTATTCTTAGTCTCTCAAGCGATCATTATACCTATGAGCAATTGGCCGATTATGCAGAAACGTATAAGCAAAAGCTTGAACAAATAGATGGCGTTAAACGCATCACTGTGGAAGGTGCTCCGAAAAAGGATATTGTCATAACAGTTGAGACGGATAAAATAAACCACCTTGCAATATCTATCAAAGACATTTACGATTTGATACAGGCGCAGAACCTATCCATACCAGCTGGTGCCATTGATACACCAAGTGGTAAAATCAGCATAACATCCCCTTCAGGGTTGGAAGATATTAGTGATATAGAAAATCTTATCGTATTTGGTTCCAAAGACAATGGGGGACTTGTACGACTTAAAGATATTGCCTCTGTTGATTTTGAGTATAAAAAAAATACTCGGAGCTTCAAGCAAGGCGATGACAATGCGATTCTATTGACAGTTTATTTTGACGAAAATCAAAATATCGTTCTAATTGGTGAAGATATTCGGGGTGCAATCAATACTTTGAATGATAAATTGCCTAAGGATTTAGGCATAAGAGAAGTATTGTTCCAACCGGAGGAAGTAAGCAAATCTATTAATAGTTTTATTATTAACCTTTTGGAAGGGATTGGATTTGTTGTGTTAGTCGTGTTGATTGGAATGGGGGTAAGAAATGCACTTGTTGTTTCTGCGACGATTCCATTATCGATTATGATGACGCTCATTATGATGCAAGTACTTCATATTGACTTGCAGCAGATGTCCATTGCCGCATTAATTATTGCACTTGGGATGTTGGTGGACAATTCAATCGTCATTAGTGATGCCGTTCAATTAAAAATTGATTCTGGTATTGATGTAAAAGAAGCGTGTTATGAAGGTACCGTTGAACAATCCATACCAGTCCTAACGTCTACATTGACCACGATTGTTGCCTTTGCGCCACTGATTATGTTACCGGGAGAAGCTGGCGAATTTGCAAAATCACTTCCTCAAGTGGTGATTATCGCACTGATTGCTTCATTTATTGTCGCAATGCTTGTAACGCCTGCCATTGCAAGTGTCATGTTTAAGAACAAGAACAAACCGGATACGCATAAAAATAGAATTCGACATTTTTTTGAATCGGGTATCAAAGGCGCTATTAAAATGCCCAAATTATCGATTTTCTTTATTATAGTGATCTTAGGCTTTACTGCCTATGGTGTCATGTTCCTTTCGGTAGAACTCTTTCCATATGCCGATAAAGACATCGTTTATGTAGATGTCTATGCTGAAAAAAGTGGTGACATCGCATACACTGAGCAATTGATAGCGGATTTAAGGAAGCTCGTTAAAGAAGAACCGGAAATTATCGCGATTGACAGCGCCATTGGAGGAGGATTTCCAAAATTCTATCTTACGGTTGGGGTCAGACCGCCTTCTGATAATTATGGCCAATTGCTGATGCAAATCGATTTGAGCAAATCGGACAGATTTAAGACAAGGCAGGAATTGGCTTATTATCTTCAAAGTCTTTGTGATGAAAAACTAACAGGTGGCACTGCCACTGTAAATCTTATAGAAATCAATCAGCCCGGCCCCGCTGTTGATATAAAAATTTCTGGCCAATATAGAGAAGACGTCAATCGCGTAGCAAAAGAAATTTATAACTATATGCTGACGGACCCTAGTACGATTAACGTCAAAAATGACATTGCGAACTACGTCTATCAATATAAAATGGATGTTGACGACGATAAGGCGGCAACTTTCGGTTTAACCAACTATGATATCCAATTTCAAACCACATTAGCAATCAATGGCGTGACATCATCCATCCTACAAAAGGGTGGAAACCAATATGAAATCGTCGTTAAGAGCGATATTGAAACAATAGATAATCTTCAGAATTTGGGTATCAAATCGAGTATTATGGATTCAAAAGTACGCATTAAGCAATTTTCAAGCGTTTCACTTGACAAGGAACTCAGTTCAATCAAGCGTCATAATAGAAGTGCCTCCGTATCAGTTTCTTCTAACGTTCGTCCTGGCTATACCACATCAGATCTACAAAATACAATTGAAAATAGTCTGTTACCTACTATAAATCTCGACGGCGTCGATATTTCGTTTGGTGGTGATCAAGAAATTTTTGACAAGTATATATCTGGTTTACTTGGTGCTGCATTGTTTGCTATTGTATTAATCTATATTATTTTGCTGATACAATTTAATTCAATGCTACAACCGCTCATAATCCTTGTTACTGTTCCACTTTCCATCATCGGTTCAGTCGTTATACTCCTCATATTTAGACAAAACGTTACTTTCACAGTAGGACTAGGTATTGCGAGTCTCATTGGTGTTGTTGTTAACAATGCTATTTTGCTCATTGAACATATCAATAGGGAACGAAGAATAGGTAATAGCGTCTATGAGGCATGTATCAATTCCGTGTCAAGGCGTTTTAGACCGATAATGCTAACTACGACAACAACCGTCATAGGCCTAGTACCAATGGCTTTGTCAGGAAGCTCATTCTTTTCACCAATGGCTATGGCGCTCATGGGGGGGCTTTTGGTTTCGACGTTGTTGACGCTCATTGTCATTCCACTCATTTATAAGATCACGCATCCTGAAACTAATATTTCTTCTTAGGGACTTGTCACAGATAACGAGCTATGCTAAAATCTTATTATAACCCCCTAGCATAGGGGGCGTGGAGGCGCTATGGAAATTTTAATTGGAATAACCGCTGCATATCTAGTTCTAGTCATTTTTCAAAAGTTAACAGGACCCAAAGTCATTACAGTAAAAGGCAATCAACTGGATGATATGATCATGGATAAAAGTGTCAAACGGCAATTTGTCGATGTAAGAAACCCTAATGAATACAATGCACGTAAGGTGAAGGGGTTCAGAAATATCCCGCTCAATGTGCTTCACAAAAGATTGAAAGAACTCAATCCGGATATACCAGTGGTTCTTATGTGCGCATCTGGCGCAAGAAGTATGAAGGCGGCACAGATTCTCAGTAAAGCCGGCTATAAGAATTTGGTAAATGTGAGAGGCGGCATATCGTCGTACCCGAGAACCTAACTATAGAATTCATAA
>JBBRVO010000071.1:0-12046 GCA_038246775.1 Peptostreptococcales bacterium
AGGATCTCTTTAAACTTATATTTGCTCTCAACTTCTGATTTGATTTTTTCCGCTTTTTCCAGCGCTTCACAATGTGCAATTGCAAGTATGCGCTCCGAATAATTATTGCATGAAGTTCCGATTAAGTCGACAAAGTATTGTATAGATTTTTTCTCACTTCTGACATTTTCTATGAGCTTAACTTCACCATTATCATCCACTGTTAATATCGGCTTGATGTTGAGTGCATTGGCTATGATGCCCTTCATCTTGGAAATGCGGCCATTTTTAATCATAGTGTCCAGCGAACCCAATTGAAAGTAAAAGAACATGTTTTCAATATACTGATTCACCTCTTTTACGATTTCGGTCTCAATCAATTTATTTTTAATTAATGCATCGAGTTTGAGGGCGATTAAAGTTTCCCTGACCGACGAGCCTTTTGAGTTGAACACGTGAATAAATTTATTTGGATTTTCTTGTAAAAAGATATCTCTTGCAAGGACGGCGCTATTGTAAGTACCGCTAAGTGCTGCCGTTATTGTCACCACAAAAACTGAACCTTCCGGTGTATAGGCATCGATGAAATCTTGTGGTGATGGACAGGAAGATTTTGGCACTTCCTTACTGGAATCAAACGCATCCAGCATCTTACCCACATCTAGTGTTTCATCATCTCTAAATTGCATATCTCCCAGAGCAAGTGTCAAAGGCACAAGTGTTATCTCAACCTCACTCTTTATCTTTTCGTTTAAATCACAGCTACTGTCTGCAACGATTCTCATAATATCCTCTTTCCCTTAAACGTTTTCTTTGTGTACGTCTGAATATACCATTGACACTAACATTACATATTTACCCATTATATCACACAAATAGACAAACATTCGTGTTTGAGGTTGCTATATAATTTGTGCATGCGACTAAAAAATAGTGCCGCAAGATGCATGAACATCAAACGACACACTTTTTTTTGGAGCTGATGGTGAGAATTGAACTCACGACCTGCGCATTACGGGTGCGCTGCTCTACCGCTGAGCCACATCAGCACGATATACTGGTTTGAAAAACAAATTTATGTCTCTATATGAAATTTACGCCTTTACCGCCTAGTTTGTCAAGGGGTTTGCATAATCTTTCAAGGTAATATGAACCTAACTAAAGTTTTTTTGTTGATTCAACACCAAAACAGACTATAATTGAACTAGAAGAAATTGAGGAGGGATACGCATGTGGTTTACAAAATCACAACAGCAAGTGCTTGAAGCGCTTAAAGTTGATCAGCAACAAGGCTTATCAACCGATGAAGCGCAAAAGAGATTGGAACAATACGGTGAAAACAAATTGAAAGGCAAACCCAAGAAAAAATTAATTGTGTTATTTTTTGCCCAATTGAAGGATATGCTCATCTACGTCCTTTTAGGCGCTGCCGTTATCACAATCGCAATTGGCGAGTACATAGATGCCACAATTATCTTATTAGTCGTCGTTCTAAACGCCGTCATCGGCGTTGTCCAAGAGTTCAAGGCCGAAAAAGCTATTGAGGCACTTCAAAAGATGACCACGCCTAAATCACTTGTAAGACGCAACGGCGAAGCTATAGAGATTAATTCCGAACTAATTGTCCCAGGCGACATCATCATCATCGATGCGGGTCGTTTTATTCCAGCCGATCTAAGGCTCATTGAAAGTGCTAACCTACAAATTGAAGAGTCGGCTTTAACGGGTGAGTCTGTCCCCTCTGAGAAAGATGCAAAACAAATTTTTACAGCTCCTAAAATGCCGATTGGCGACAAAGCTAATATGGCCTTCATGTCCACAATGGTCACTTATGGCCGTGGTGAAGGTGTGGTCGTCGCAACCGCTATGGAAACGGAAATGGGTAAAATTGCAAAAATTCTCGATGAGGACATCGAAGAACTTACGCCCCTTCAAAAGAGACTTGAAGAGCTCGGCAAGACACTCGGATTTTTAGCAATCGGGATTTGTGCTTTGATCTTCGTCGTCGCACTCTTCCAAAAAAGAGATTTGTTTGAAATGTTCCTGACGGCCATAAGTTTGGCAGTCGCCGCCATCCCTGAAGGCCTTCCTGCCATCGTCGCCATCGTGTTAGCACTTGGCGTCACGCGGATGTCAAAAATCAACGCTATCGTTAAGAAGCTTCCAGCTGTTGAAACGTTGGGTTCTGTCAACATCATTTGTTCCGATAAGACGGGTACCTTAACTCAAAACAAAATGACGGTCGTCAAACACTATACATTAGATAACTTTCAAAACCTTGAAGCGTCCACTGAAAAATTGCAAGCGGACGCCAATACAGAGGCACTAATTACCTCATTTGTACTCTGCTCGGATGCCACATATGAAAATGGACTGAGTACGGGCGATCCCACTGAAGTTGCACTCGTCATCATGGGCGATCGCTACGAATTGACGCGTAAAGCCCTAAACAGCGCATTCGAACGTGTTGGAGAAAAACCATTTGACTCGGACAGAAAACTCATGTCGACACTCAATGTGCACGATGGTGGATTCAGAGTGCATACAAAAGGTGCGATTGACAACCTTTTAAAAATCTCATCGCACGCATTGGTCGCCGGCGAAATTGTCACACTCACCGAAGAAATGAAGCAAAAATATCTCAACGTCACTGAAGACCTGTCAAACAATGCACTTAGAGTTCTAGGTGTCGCCTATAAAGACACGCATGGCATCATCGAACCAGAAGACATGGAAAGCGATCTCGTCGTCATCGGAATCGTCGGTATGATTGACCCGCCTAGACTCGAAGTCAAGGCCTCTATTAACGAAGCAAAAGATGCAGGCATCACACCGGTCATGATTACAGGTGATCATAAAAATACGGCTTTTGCCATCGCCAAAGAGTTAGGTATTGCAACAGATATCTCACAAAGCATTACAGGCTCTGAAATCGACGAATTGTCCGATGACGCATTTGTTAAACAAATTCCAAACTTAAGAGTGTTTGCACGCGTTTCACCTGAACATAAAGTTAAGATCGTCAAAGCATTTAAATCCCTTGGCAATATCGTCTCCATGACGGGTGATGGCGTCAACGATGCACCCTCTCTTAAGTACGCAGATATCGGAGTAGCAATGGGCATCACCGGCACCGACGTATCGAAAAGTGCAAGTGATATGATCTTGACGGACGACAATTTTTCAACCATTGTCAATGCCATTGAAGAAGGTAGAAACATCTATAACAACATCAAAAAAACCGTCATTTTCCTCTTATCTTGTAACTTGGGTGAAATTATTGCAATTTTCTTCTCAGTCCTATTCTTCTGGCCGATACCATTGCTGCCTACCCAGATATTATGGATCAACCTTATAACGGACACACTTCCAGCTATTGCACTTGGCGTCGATCCCGGTGACAAAGACATCATGAAGAAAAAGCCGAGAGACCCTAAAGAGAGCTTCTTTGCTGGTGGCGCTGGGGCTAGAGCATTAATCGGCGGGACATTGATTGGCATTTTAACTTTAGCTGCTTTCTATTATGGCCTATACGAACACGGTTTCAGTTTAGCGTCTAAAAATATTTCTGAAGATGCGTTAACTTATGCGCGTACGATGGCCTTTGTCGTATTAGCCGCTTCGCAGCTGTTCTACGCACTCTCTGTGAGACATGCAAGAAAATCTATTTTCAAAGTGGGCTTGTTCACTAATAAATACCTCATCGGCGCTATACTAATCGGTTTGATCTTACAGTTTGGCGTCATCTCACTACCATTCCTTGCCACAGCGTTTAAAGTTCAAATGTTGTCCATAAACGACTGGTTGTTGGTATTTGGCTTTGCACTGGTTCCACTCTTTGTCAATGAAATCATCAAGTTCATTATGAGTCACATAGAATCTAACAAAACTGACAATTAATGTTCAAAAGCACTATTTGACATATTGATTACTAACCAATAAATCCGAGATACTCTCAGTGGGGATTTCAAATTCTAACACGCCCATGTAGCCTGGTGCAATGGCATATTTATCAAATGAAATCATCAATTTTCCATCTGCTGTCAAATAGAAATTTTGATCTGGCAATATGGACACAAAGGGTTCAATATCCCCTTCAGTCACCCAATAAAAATTATCGGGATTGGTTAACATGTCTGCTTTCATATAATCTAACAGGTAGGTGGAAATACGTTCAATATAAGCATCATCGACAAATAAACTTGGCAAAGTGATCATCATGCCTTCAATTTTATCAACGGTGTCATACGTAAACGTCGTTGAAGATGAACCCACTGTATTGACATAATATCGCCCAATTGAAAGTATTTGATCCGTGTCCGTTTTGATCTCAAAGCCACTATCAACCCCTAGATGGCCACCTACATTTTCAATATCCACCACTTCTTTTTTGAATGCTTCATAGAGCGCTTTATTTTCTTCAAAGTATTTTGCATTCAACGTCGCTTGAAGCGTTTCATTTTCAAGTCCAGTGATTAAAGGGGCTTCAATATTGGCATGAACATTTTCGGTTTCTATCGCGTCAAATTTGAAACTCAATACCTTTACAATAGACCCCAGCACCGGAATTTCTGATAATGTCATTGCAAAATCCTGATTTACATTCACGGTTGCTGTGACTATTAATAATAAAGATGCAGCACCAACCGTTATTTTACGAACGGTTTTCATTTGTGTGGCCTTTTGTGCTTTCTTAAAACTACGTTTGATTCTCATATCAAGATCGTTTGGTGTCTCTGTATTCATGTATGTGGCTTTAATTTCTTTAAATGGATCCATCTGGTGCCTCCTGAAGTTCGATTCGCAATAATTTAAGACCTCTGTAGAGTTTCGTTTTCAAAGTGTTCTCATTTTCTTCAAGAACTTTTGCGATATCGACAATTTTCATATCTTCAAAATATCGCAAAATAATAATCGTTTTAATATCCGTTGGCAGTTTGTCAAGTGCGTCCTGTAAATCAAAATCAATGTAATGGTCCACAGTCTCTAGCGTGTTTTCAATGGCTTCTTGGTCATAGTGTACAAATTTTTTGTTCTTTCTCAAAAAGTCTAATGAGGTGTTAACCAGTATTTTATAAAACCAGCTGTTTATTGTATCTGGATATTGGTGTTTCTCCATTGATTTCAATGCTTTTACAATGCTTTCATGTACAATATCCCATGCGTCTTCTTGATTCTTAGTATAGCTGTAGACCAGTCTGAAATGTGCATTCTTCTGTGTACCTAAATAGTCTTGAAACTGCTGTACCATTTGTTTTTTCTTATTCATGAATGTCTCCTGATTTTCCTTTTGTAAGCTTACATGGATAAGACGTACCTTCTATGTAAAAAGTTTTAGGACAACCTAAAGGTTGTCCTAAATTTTTCTGTTATTGATTATGAAATGAGGCAATACTCAGTTTTCAGTTTCATAACGATGAGTTCGATTACCTCATCACTCATGTTACTCAGGGAAGATTCAACCCCTTGTGGTACATTGCCAACCTGGCCTTTTCTAAGGATGATTGCTGCATCCTCTTCAAGAAGAACGGTGAGTTCTCCTCTTAACACAATGATATAGACATTTGAATCTGTTGGATGTTTGGGGAAAACTTTACCCACTGGCATCACAACGTGGTTCATTAGAAAATCACCTTTATCAAAAATATTTTCAAATGTGTCTTGGTCCGTAAGTGTATATGGGTATATAGTAGCCATTTTTCCACCTTCATCTATGTGCTTATTTTTTAAATAACTTAGTTAATTTTGAAAGTATCGATTCGCGTTTAGGTTGCATGTCTACAGGTCGCGATATTGTATCAATTGGTTTTGTAATAGCAATGGCTGGTTTGGTTATTGCATCCGCTTGTTTCGTGACCGCAACCGCTGGACGCGTATTCACCTCTGCTGTTTTGGCTTCATATGTTTTTTTACCTTGATAAGCTTTGCTTTGGTGCTTTTCACCTTGATGCTTTACACCTTGGAGCTCAGTATGCACCGATTTACCTGACTGCGAAGGTGAAGGTGATGCTGGCTTAACTGCATGTACGGGCTTTTTCGCATCGACAGGTTTACCTTTGCGTTCTTGTCCCTGTGATCTTGTATGGCTATTCGGCCTACTTGATCTATGCTCAGACGCCAACGCATGATCCACTCTAGGCCTAGGTTTTGGCGTTTTTTGTGGTTTTGAAGCCACCTGCGCATCTGTCGGCAGTTCTTCTTCTTGTATCAAGACACCTACGTGCTCTTCAATTTCATAAAGTGAGAATAAATCATCTTTTGTGACGAGTGTAATGGCGCGCCCGCCGTTACCTGCACGTCCTGTACGTCCAATACGATGTACATAGCTGTCTTTCTCTTGTGGCACATCGTAATTGATGACCAAAGACAAATCGTCAACATGGATACCTCTTGCAGCGACATCAGTGGCTACTAAAACTTCAAAGTCGCCTTTTTTGAATTGTTGTATCGAACGCATACGGTTGCTTTGAGAGTTCGCGCCATGAAGTGCCTTGCAGGTATACCCTTTTCCCTCAAGAAATTCGTTAACTCTATCGACGGCAATCCGTGTGTTACAAAATACCATACAACTATCCGGTTGTTCCACAGTCAATATTCTGTGAAGCTGCTTACGCTTTTCATTGGCTTCCACTTTATAATAAAATTGAGAAATTGTATCTACCGTTTTTGTTTCCGATTCAATTTCTATGGTCTCAGGTGTTTTCATATAGGTTCTGCAGAGCTTTTGAATCTCAGGTGGCATCGTCGCTGAAAAGAGCATCGTCACGCGATTTCCTGGAATGCGTTTGATAATGCGTTGTACTTGATCAAAAAAGCCCATGTCAAGCATGCGGTCCGCTTCATCGAGCACTAGGTATTCAATTTTATGCGTTTTTAAATTGCCTTGGTTCATATGGTCAAAGACTCTGCCCGGTGTTCCCGTTACAATCTCGGCACCTTGGGACAATTTTTCTATCTCCTGTTGCATGCTATGGCCGCCATATAAGACGGTCGTTCTGATAGGTTTATATTTTGACATATGTTTTAGATCTTGATCGACTTGTACGGCAAGTTCTCTTGTCGGTGTCAGAATCAGTGCTTTCGGTCCATCATCTGACTTTTCAAGTGCATGTAACATCGGAATTCCGAACGCACCTGTTTTTCCGCTACCAGTCTTTGATATGACGATAAGGTCTTCATGTAAAAGTACTTTTGGAATAACTTTGCCTTGAACTTCAGTCGGGCTGCTATATCCTAGCTCTTCGAGCGATTTTAATAGGTCTTGCGAGAGTCCAAAATCTGAAAATGATTGATTCATATTGCCTTCTTTCACGATAGTTTTAAGTTAATTACACTTCATTATAACAGAGAAAACAAAATTTTCACAGATTACAATCTCAGATAACTAATTGGGGTTACTTTCATTCGATTTTCATGTAAAATTGAGATAATGACATAATTTGAGGTTGGATATGAAAAATACCATGGCTGAACTAATGTTGCTCCTCTCGGTTGCACTCTGGGGCTCTTCCTTTGCACTTACTAAACCGTTGCTAGATTCAATGGGCGTCTTTACCTTTATGGCCTCACGCTTTGTGGTGGGAGGCGCAATACTCGTAGTGGCACTCACCTTATTAGGTAAATTCAAACCGAACAAACAACAAATCCAAGGCGGTGTTGTAACAGGTATTCTTCTTTTTCTTGCCTTTATTTTTCATACTTATGGTCTCAAGTACACTACCGTTGCTAAAAACGCATTTATTGTGGGTAGCAATGTCGTTTTTGTGCCCATTATTTTAACGCTTGTTATGAAACACACGCAACCGAAAATAGTTTGGCTTTCTACACTTTTGGCGCTCGTAGGCCTTGCACTCGTTACACTCGATGGGGCACAGGGCGGACTCAATACCGGCGATTTTATCACTGTAATAGGCACTATCATTGTCGCCTTTTACATATTAAAAGTTGAAGCCTATGTGAAAAATGGAAATCCGTTAATTATTGCCACAATACAGGTCATGACCGTCGGTCTATTGAGTCTTGTGCCTGCCTTTATTTTAGAATCCCCTTTAACCGATCTTTCTTTTCAAGTGCTGACGCCGCTCATGATTCGAAACCTAGCAATATTAAGTATCGGTTGTACGAGCATCGCTTATTTAATGGCCAATTATGCACAGAGCATCGTTACGGCGTCGAGGACGGCGCTCCTTTATGTCTTTGAACCGATTTTCGGCGCTTTTCTAGGATGGCTCATACTCGGTGAAGTCGTGGGGATACAGGGCATCATCGGTGCACTCTTGATAACGTTTGCAACGCTCCTACCTCAATTCGCAAAAAAACCATGCGCACATTAAAGCTGCTCATGGTTTTTTTATAAATTTCTTAAAATAAGAGGCACTCAGTTATCGAGCTTCACGCCAAATACATGGCACCTATGAACGCCAAGGAACATATCCTCAAACAATTCAATTGTATCATCAAAGGCTTCGATCATTTTTTCGACATAGACCTTAACACCATCAACTAAATAGCTATCAAAGTCATCCATATTCTGAGGTGCTTCAAGGTATACATGAGGTTCGAGAGATTCCATGTCACCAATTGTAAAATCGGTTCGAATAATCCTCAAAGATATTTCTTCGTGATGATGCTGTTTGAGATAAGTCTTCAAACTATCTTGAAGAACGATATTCAACATACAGTCACCTTCTTTCTGACTCTTTAAAGTCATTACATAGTTACCCTATATAAGAATCATTACGCAAAGTAGACATAATCAATTTACATAAAAAAATCAATTTCATAACGACTAACTCATCAGAGACTCAGAAGTAACTTTAATCTCTTTTTCAAATTGAGCCAAATCATTCGCCTGTTTTTTCAGTAACGTGTTGATGGACGTTCCGGATGATGCCTTATCTTCAATCGTCACTGTAATGGCATCTACGGCTTGCTTAATTTCGTTCGTGTTGCTAGCTTGCCTTTCGATCTGTGCTCTGACACCTTGAATATCTGAATCTACCCCTTGGATATCCGTTAGAATTCTTTCGATATTTGAAGTTGCATGTTCTACACTGGTTTTGTTGCTATCCGTTTTTGATACCGTTTCGTTGACTTTTGTTACAACGTTTCGAATTTCAGTTTGTATGCCTTTGATCATATCTGCGATTTCAACAGAAGAAACCTTTGATTGAACGGCCAATTTGCCAACTTCATCGGCGACGACGGCAAAACCTCTACCATGATCCCCAGCTCGCGCCGCTTCAATGCTCGCATTGAGCGCCAGCAAGTTCGTTTGCTCGGCAATATTGTTGATCAATGAGACTGTCTTATTGGCATTTTCTATGGAACTAAATAGATGTTCAATTTGCTCACGGACTTTCAAGATTTCATCAACTGTAAGTGTGAGTGTTGCATTGATATTTTTAACGGCTTTAATGCCTTCTTCAGCTTCTTTGATGACGGTTTGACTCGCTCGTGCGACTGAGTCTACGCGGTTCGTGATATTATCTGAGAGCTCCGTAATTTCTATGATGGAAGCATTTACTTCTTCTACAACACTTGAAAGCTCTTGAATACCGACTGCCATCTCATTGACGTCCTCGCTAATGGTTGAGATGCCTTTATTTGAGTAGCCAATGCGGTTTATAATGGCTTCAAGTGTTTCCTTGATGTGTTGTTCCTTTAATAAGGTTTCTGCTACCCCAATAGCGCCGATGCAATTGCCTTTTTTGTCTCTGATCGGGTATGTAACGGCCCTAAACGGCACACCATAAACCTCTTTCGGCACGACAGCCGTAATGATTTTGTTGCTCATAATTGTCGCTTTTAACGGATCACCTTCCGGTATTTGCATGCCTTTTTTTAATTTCACATCAAGGGCTTCACCTGGAACGTAAGCAATAAAGTGGGTAAGATCCGTCACTGACGCCATAATATCTTTCTGCATAACCTCTTTAATAAACGGTAGAAATTCCACAAATAATTTGTGTTCTTTTTTCATATTTCCTCCAAAATTTTTCTAAACGGTCATTAAGGTCCGTTTTGCTTTTATATTGTACAATTTTTAACAATAAAATACAATATAATGAAAAAAAAATATATATATTAATTGTTTTTTTACAAGTAAAAACCATGAACGAAAAAGTTCATGGTTTTTAAACAGGTTTTAAACACTTACTAAATTAGCTTTTGATCGAGCCTTACGCCTTTGACGTGACATCTGTGAATACCAAGCATTGACTCTTCAAAAAATTCTATCGTATCATCATTCGCCTTAACCTCTTTATCAACAAATACTTGGACATCGTCTACAGTATATGCATCAAAATTCTCGATATCGCGAGGTTCTTTGAAACGAATACGTGGCACTTCTGTATATACATTTCCAGTCGTGTAGTCGTTGTGTATCAGTCTCAAAGAAATTTCAGTGTGATGATGCTGTTTGAGGTAAGTTTTCAAATCGTCTTGAAGTACAATATTCAACATAAAATCATCTTCTTTCTGACTTTTAAAGTCATTACATATGTACCCAAATTGAGGGGATTTAAGCAGAATTAGCAGTTTCTTAAATGATCCACTCGAATAACTTAGATGCCTCTATCTCCGTTGCTTCAAGATACTCTGCAAACTTTAAGATGCCTTGCTTACATGCTTCGAGTATTACATCATCAACAACCACTTCCGCTTCCCACCACCATCGATCAATCGTAAACGGTCCACCTTTTCGATACAAATTAGGCTCAAATCGCGCGATGATCTTGTCACCATAGAGCACAGGTAACACGTAATAACCATGCTTTCTATCGCGAATGGGTTTGTAAACTTCCCAGACATAATCAAAATCGAAGAGACGCTTGACTAGGCCTCTATCCCAAAGCAGATTGTCTAGTGGGGCGATAAATTTCACGGTTGTTTTGGTCTTTTCAACATCGAGTTTAAGTGATGCCTCAAGTATAGGGCGATCTTCTGTTCGCATATAGAAGGGTTCTTTCATATCGGTTACATGCAATTTAATCAATGAACCTTCCTCGACCATTTCAGCGATTAATCGCCTTCTAATTGCTGCATTCCCTATGAAATGGCCCAACCAACCGCCGCCACTTTTTGCCCAATAAGCGCCGATTCCACCAATTCTGCGTTTAACATACCATTTTACGAAAGACTCTTCTGATTCAAAAGGATCTACAATTCCAAGTAAATCTACGCCCTGTAAATTCTCGATAAGATCATAGACTTTCTGTGTATTGCGCTTTGAATGAATGCCCAGCTTTCCAATATTGAACAGATAATCTAGTGTTGCACTCGAGAGCTTACCATGTCCCCATACGCCCTTGGTTGTGTTTCCAAAGTCAATCTGACTCGCAAGTAAAGGGCCGCGTTCAGTGATGATATCGATTGCCAACTTTGTGCATTCAGTGGCTGCTTCAGACCCTCTATATTTCAGCGTGTTTTCAACTTCGATCGCTTTTCTATCTCTTAACCGTTTAAACTTCGGTAAGTCCTCAGAGCTATAAATCGACATCATCTTATCCCAAGCATCCACTAGACTTCTTTTCTCATAAAGCAAATAATCGATATCGCCTTGTTTATAACCCGGGATTCTCGCTTGAAGTACTAAGTCTGGGTTTTTTCCCACAACATTTAGTGGATCGTATTGAATGCAACCAATTTGCTTGATGAGCGCTTCAACCGCATCGAACGGTGAAAGTTCTGACGTTTGTTGATCACTTTCAATTAAACCTTGATAGTACACTATAAACAAGCGAAGTTGCGCTTTTGTTATTTCTATTGGCACCATGATTTTCTCCATAGCCTCTTTATTTTCTATCCATTTTTTGATTGAGTTCCGATATCAGTTTATCAATGATATCATCAATTTGCAAGTCGCTACGCTCTGCAATCATTTCTTCAAGTGTGCGTATTTCTACGCTCTGGATATTTAGACAAGTAAAATTAACGATAAAAAAAAACACCTTATGGTTAAGGCGTTTTTTTATCGTTATAGCTTGTTATTGGTTATGTCGGTTATAGTGACGTGAAGGGTTTCAACTGAACTTTTTCAAAATAAGGTTTTAAGTGTTGGTAT
>JBBRVO010000072.1:0-11631 GCA_038246775.1 Peptostreptococcales bacterium
GTACCATCTGGACAGCCACCTTGGATCATAAAGCCTTTGATGACTCTGTGAAAGATAAGGCCATCATAATAACCGCTTCCTGCAAGTGTTAAGAAATTGTTGACACTTGTCGGTGCGATTTCAGGGTAGAGTTCAGCGACCATGGTGCCGTAACCTTTGACTGTGATTTTAACTTGTGGGTTCATGCGTTTGCCTCCAATTATTTTGATATAATTCACTTATCTCAATTATTTTTCAGGATTTTGACGTTCAATAACGATGTCGTAGTCATTTGTCTCGAAAAGTGCGTTGACAACGTCCCAAACGTCGTATTTGCCATCACGTGTTGTGGCCGAAACAGGGACAATGACAGCATCCTTATCCATTTTAAGCTCATCTCTAATCATCTTGATTTGCCCTGCGACTTGATTCTTTGTCAGTTTATCTGATTTTGTCGCTAGGACGATGCCGTTGAAGCCACAGCCTTTAATCCACGTGTACATCTCTTTGTCTTCACTAGAAGGCTTGTGTCTGATGTCCACGAGCTGAAATACTTCAACGAGTGTTTCGCGGTTGTTGAGGTAGGTGTCAATGATGTTTCCCCAATTGGCTTTTTTCTCTTTTGAGACTTTTGCAAAACCATATCCGGGAAGATCGACTAATCGAAAGAGACCGTCAATGTCGTAAAAATTCACAAGCTGCGTCTTACCCGGGGTACCACTTGTTTTTGCGAGACCTCGTCTGTTGAGCAGCATATTGATGAGCGATGATTTTCCAACATTTGATCGCCCTGCAAATGCGAACTCAGGTAGCGCGTCGTCTGGATACTGCGATTTTGCAACCGCACTAATCACAAACTGGCTGTTTTTAATTTTCATTGTTTTACGTCCTCTCTTACTAGAGCGTGGATAAGCACTTCATCCATTGTCTTAACTGGTATAAATTCGATCTCTTTTTTGATGACCTCAGGAATTTCTTCAAGGTCTTTAAGATTGTCAAATGGGAATAGTATTTTTTTGATGCCTGCGCGTTTCGCTGCAAGTGCCTTTTCTTTAAATCCACCAATAGCCAATACTCTGCCTCTCAAAGTGATTTCACCTGTCATGGCAACAAAGCGATCAACTGGAATTTGGGACAATGCCGAGATCATGGCCGTTGCCATAGTGATGCCTGCAGACGGTCCATCTTTTGGAATGGCACCTTCTGGGATATGCACATGTAAATCGATGGTTTCATGGAAATTTTCTTCAATGCCATATTTGTTTGAAACCGTTCGAATGTAAGAAAGGCCTGCTTGTGCGGATTCTTTCATGACATCGCCGAGCTGTCCAGTGAGCTGAAGCTTGCCTTTGCCTCTCATGGTGTTGACTTCAATGGATAGTGTTTCGCCACCGACAGTTGTCCAAGCGAGACCCGTGACGATGCCTATTTGGTCGTCTTCAGCAATCAAATCATAATGGTATTTTGACTTACCAAGGTATTTATCCAAGTTTTTTTCAGTGATACGAACGGATTTCACATCGCCCTTGACAATACGCACCGCCGCTTTTCTGCAAAGATCGGCAATTTTTCTTTCAAGTTCACGAACGCCAGATTCTCTTGTGTATTTACGGATGATGTCTAAGATGCCCTCATCCGAGATAGATAAGCTCGTCTTTGAAAGGCCGTGCTCTTCCATTTTTTTAGGGACGAGGTACTTTTTCGCGATGTTGAGTTTTTCATATTCCGTATAACCTGACACTTGGATGACTTCCATACGATCGAGTAATGGTCTTGGAATCGTCTGAAGCGAGTTGGCTGTTGTGACAAACATGACTTTTGATAGGTCAAACGGCACTTCGAGGTAGTGGTCAGTAAATTCTTTGTTTTGTTCTGGATCTAGGACTTCAAGGAGTGCAGAAGCAGGGTCACCTCTAAAGTCGCTAGAGACCTTGTCAATTTCATCGAATAAAAATACAGGATTCTTTGTTCCAGCTTCTTTAATGCCATTGATAATCCTTCCAGGTATCGCGCCAATATAGGTACGTCGGTGACCTCTAATCTCCGCTTCGTCGCGAACGCCACCAAGTGACATTCTGACAAATTCACGATTGAGAGAACGTGCAATGGATTTGGCAATCGATGTTTTACCCACACCTGGAGGGCCAACTAAGCATATGATTGGACCTTTCATGCTTTGCGTCAAATCTCTGACCGCAAGGTATTCCACAACGCGTTCTTTAACCGATTCGAGACCGTAATGATCTTCGTCGAGTATCGTTTGTGCTTTGACGAGATCGATTTCGTCTTTCGTCTCTTTTCGCCAAGGCAAATCCAAGATCCAGTTGACGTAGCTCCTTATGACGCCACTTTCCGCTGAAGAAGGTGACAATCTAGAGTATCGGTCGATTTCAGTTGATATTTTTTTGTCGATTTTTTTGGATAGCTTGAGTTTTTTGAGCTTGTGTCGCATGTCTTCTATTTCGTCTTCTTGAGCGTCTTCTTCACCAAGTTCGTCTCTGATGGCTTTGATCTGCTCTCTGAGGTAATATTCCTTCTGTGACTTGTTGATTTGGCTTTTGACTTTGTCGTTGATGTTCTTTTCAACTTCTAAAATTTCAATTTCAGTCAATAAGAGCTTATAGAGACTCTCAAGCCTATCATTGACCTCAATTGCATTGATGAGCTCCTGCTTTTGCTCAGTCTTAAGCGTAATTTGTGCAGCAATAGTATCCGCTAATCGACCTGGTTCATCAATAGCTGTGACAGATAGGATTACTTCAGCACTTACTCGATTGCTGGTTGCGATATACTTTTCAAAAGCTGTGATACAACTTCTCATAAGTGCACGCGTCTGCTTGTCCACTTCCACCGTATCGACGTGAACCGTAACATCCACTCTGAAATAAGGGGTGTCTTCCACGATTTCATTGACCTGTGCGCGCTGGATGCCTTCAACGAGGACTCTAATGGCATCACCTGGAAGTTTGAGCATCTGTTTAATCTTACAAATCGTGCCGACTTTGTAAAAATCCGTGGATTCAGGAGAGTCGTTGTCTATATCAAACTGCGTTGTCAAAAAAATACGTTGGTCTTTTGCCATAGCCGCTTCTAGTGCTTTTATTGATTTTTTTCTCCCTACATCAAAGTGCAATACCATATATGGAAATATGGATAATCCTCTTAGTGGTATCAAGGGAATATTAATTACTTTACCGTCAGTTTCCACTTCATCACCTCATTTTTTCGAAAATAATATAATTCGACGTCTTCTTGAATCGGGATCTCCTTATGAATTATACCTTAAAACAGTCAACCCGAACCAATTAAAAAACGAGCTTTCGCTCGTTTTAGGATACACTTTCTTTACCCTTGCGCGATTCTTTCTTGATGCTTTCTTTCTTTGCATCAAAAAGGACAAGAGTTGGCAGTTGATGGTTGTGGATGGTTTCCTTCGTCACGATGCATTTTTTAATATCGTCACGCGAAGGAATCTCATACATGATCTCCATCATAATGCTCTCAAGAATGGATCTCAAACCTCGAGCACCGGTCTTTCTTTCAATCGCCAATTTAGCCACTTCGACTAATGCGTCTTCTTCAAATTCCAAATCCACATCATCGAGTTTCAGCATTTTTTGATACTGTTTGATGATGGCGTTTTTAGGTTCTTTCAAGATGCGAACAAGCGCGTCTTGATCGAGTTCATGAAGCGATACGACGATTGGTACACGGCCGACGAACTCGGGAATCAATCCATACTTTAGAAGATCTTTAGGTTCAATCTTATCGAAAAGTTCCCCGAGCGAAACATTTTTTTTACTTTGAATCGTGGCGCCAAATCCAAGTGCTTTCTCACTAATTCTTGAATTAATGATGGATTCCATACCGTCAAATGCGCCCCCGCATATAAAGAGAATATTGGTCGTATCCACTTGCAAAAACTCTTGGTGTGGATGCTTCCTTCCGCCTTGCGGTGGAACATTTGCTACAGTGCCTTCAATAATTTTTAGAAGCGCTTGTTGAACCCCTTCACCGGAAACATCCCGCGTAATTGAAGGGTTTTCGGACTTTCTTGTGATCTTATCGATTTCATCTATATAGATGATACCCTTTTGTGCGCGTTCTATATCATAATCTGCGGCTTGTACAAGTTTCAAAATGATGTTTTCAACATCCTCGCCGACATAACCAGCTTCTGTAAGTGCTGTAGCGTCTGCTATTGCAAAAGGTACATCGAGAATTTTAGCTAAAGTCTGCGCAAGCAACGTCTTCCCTGAACCCGTTGGTCCAATTAATAAAATATTGCTCTTTTGCAGTTCAACTTCTTCTTCATCAATGATGTTTTGAATGCGTTTGTAATGATTGTACATTGCAACTGCCAAAGTCTTTTTCGCCTTTTCCTGTCCGATGACATAAGAATCGAGAATTGCTTTGATTTCAGCCGGTTTCGGTAAGGACTCCAACGACCATTCGTCACTGTCTTCCTTCTTGTAGATTGAAAGCTCTTCTTCAAGGATTTCATTGCAAAGTTCTATACACTCGTCACAAATATAAACATTAGGACCTGCAATTAAACGTTTGACTTGTTCCTGACTTTTTCCACAAAAGGAGCATTTTAATGTTGGTTTATCCATGTATTACCTCATTTCTCATATCAATCTCATCTTTTGACAAATACTTTGTCGATTAGGCCATATTCTACGGCTTCTTGTGCGGTCATGAAGAAATCTCGATCTGTATCTTTTTCGATCTGCTCATATGGCTTGCCTGTTTTTTCACTTAAAATTTTATTGATGTCTTCTCTCATTTTTATGATGCGGTTTGCTTGGATTTTGATGTCCGAGGCTTGACCTTTTGCACCTCCCAGAGGTTGGTGTATCATCACTTCAGCATTTGGAAGTGCAAAGCGTTTGCCTTTAGCTCCCGCTGTTAGCAAAAATGCCCCCATGCTTGCCGCCATGCCCACACAGATGGTAGACACATCGGGTTTGATATATTCCATGGTATCATAAATGGCCATTCCAGCAGTAATTGAACCACCTGGGCTGTTGATATAAATATTGATATCTTTGTCCGGGTTTTCAGCCTCTAAAAATAGAAGTTGAGCAACGACGAGGTTCGCTGTGTTGTCGTCAATTTCTCCAGAGATAAATATGATTCTGTCCTTTAACAACCTAGAAAAGATATCATATGACCGTTCACCTTTACTCGTTTGTTCGATTACATATGGGATATAATTTGCCATTTTGCACCTCCGCGACTCTAATACTAAATAAATTTGGCATTGTCTACTAAGAAGTCAACCGTCTTTCTAGATTTAAGATTTGACTTCAAGTAGTCGTAGTTGTCTTTTTCAAATAATTTTCTAATGTCGCCAGCATCGCGTTTTTGCATTTCAGCAATTTTTTCAATTTCAGCGTCGACGTCTGCTTCAGTCACTTCAATAGCTTCTTGAACCATTACTTTTTCGATAACTAGGCTTGTTTTAACCCTTGTAATGGCATCATTGCGCATTTGTTCTCTAAGTGCCTCTGCAGAACCACCCGTGAATTGAACGTATTGATCAAGGCTCAACCCTTGTTGTTTAAGTTGTTGGTCAAATTCCTTGAGCATGCCATCGATTTCACTTTCAATCATCTTTGCAGGAATTTCAACCGTGATAAGCTCAGAAACTTTGTCGATGACTTTGTCACGTCTTGCTGCTTTTGCACTTTCTACCGCTGAAACTTCTAGTTCTGCCTTCATGCTTGCTTTATAAGCGTCAAGGGTATCGAATTCCGATACGTCTTTTGCAAATTCATCATCTAGTGCGGGGAGTTCTTTGAATTTAATATCATTAACTGAAACGTGGAACGTCGCTTCTTTGCCAGCGAGTTCATCAGAATGGTAAACTTCAGGGAATGTCACATTGACATGAACATGGTCACCAATACTTGAGCCAATTAACTGCTCTTCAAAACCTGGAATAAATTTGTTTGAGCCGATAACGAGTTCTTGATTTTCAGCTGTGCCGCCTTCGAATTGATGGTCGCCAACAAAGCCTTTGTAGTCGATAATTGCTGTGTCATCACTTTGAATAGGGCGAGTAACCGATACAAGTCTAGCGTTCATTTTTCTCGTCTTATCGATTTCATCGTCAATCATCTTGTCCGTTACTTCAGCGTTAATGTCTTCAACTTCGATGCCTTTATAGCCCTCAAGCGTGAATTCTGGTGCAATGGTTACAACAGCCGTAAATACGAGATCTGCTTTAGGTGCCACTTCTTCAATGTCAATGTCAGGTCTAGCAACTGGATCAATTGAAAGCGCATCCAATGCTTTTTCATAGTGAACTGGAAGTAAGCTGTTTACTGCATCTTCGAAGAATGTACCTTCTCCGTATTGCTTTTCTATGATAGATCTTGGTGCTTTGCCTTTTCTGAATCCCGGAATGTTAAATTTGCCTTTATTCTTGTTGTAAGCGGCAACAACTGCTTTTTCGAATTCTTCAGCAGCTACAGTAACCTTGATAGTCACTTCACTATTTTCTTTCTTTAAAATCTCATAACTCATTAGAATGCCTCCCGATCTTTATAATTAATTTCGCCAAGATTGAAAACATGGCTTTTAAATAACCATTTTAACCTAATTATATTATCTTATTCAGTCAAAAAAGTAAAGTTTAATACTGAAAATCACTATAATTATACCTTATATAGCCAATCAAACAAGGGTTTATTGCAAAATTTACCCTCATGTTATATATTATTCACATATCATTCACATACAAAGCACATTTAGGAGTAAAAATGGCTCAAAATAGATTGACAGAGGCACAAAACACCGCCTCATTGCACCATAAAGGCCCCGCACTTACCTTGGCGATACCTGGAAGTGGTAAAACCACGCTACTTTTGCACCGTTTGATCAATTTGGTGACAAAGTATGGGGTAAACCCAAGTCAAATATTGACATTGACCTTTTCAAAAGCATCTGCCAATGATATGTCACAGCGCTATACTAGCGAATTTGGGCACTTGAATTACCACTTTCAGTTCATGACGATTCACAAGTTTGCCTACGCTATCTATCGCAATTATTTGAAGCAAACCGGTAAAGTGATGCAATTATTGGACGATGGTGCTCAGAAGTTTAGAATTCTTGATGACCTCTATAAAAAAAGACATCACGAGTCCCTAACTGAAGACGACTTTGAGACGTTGGCCAACCACATTGGTCTGATCTACAACCTCAAATTGACAAGGGAGGATCTTCCCAATTTCAACTTTCAGTGGGCGGACATCTTTGACATCGTAGAGGACTATCACCGCTATAAAAGGGACCACGACCTCTTCGATTTTGACGATATGTTGCTCAGCGCCATTAAACTTCTTCAAAAGACGCCAAAGCTTCTCGAACAGATCCGTACCAGTTATCCATTTATACAAGTTGATGAGGCGCAAGATACATCAAAACTCCAGTTTGAACTGATTGAACTTCTCCTTGGCTCAACTAACAATCTCTTTTTAGTAGCCGATGACGATCAGTCGATTTATGGTTTTCGAGGTGCCTTTCCCACCTATTTGTTGGAATTTCCAAGTAAATACCCGGATGCGAAGCTATTTTACCTCGCGGAAAATTTTAGATCTGATGCTAACATCGTGGTGACAGCCGCCGCTATCATCTCTAAAAACAAACAGCGCTTTGACAAGTTGATGCAGCCATTTCATCCTGCCGCGCAACAACCTGTCGTCAGATTGTTTGACGACTTGACCACTAGAAACGACTATCTTGCGAATCAACTTAAAAACGCTGAAGGCACTAAAGCAATCTTGTTCAGGAATAAAGTGTCTGCCTTAAGCGTCATCGATCTCTTAGAACGTCACGGTATGACCTTTCAGATCAAAGAGGCGCCACTTCGCGAATTCAATCATTGGATGCTTGAAGATTTGATTGCATTTTTTACGCTAGCTTTGATTCCACAAGATCTGGACAGTTTCAGTCGCATCGCTTTCAAAATGAATGGTTTTATTTCTAGAGACATGTTAAGCCACGTTAAGGCTAACCACAGAGGTCGCAGTGTCTTTTCGATTTTGGTGAACACGCCCTTTTTACTCGATTATCAAACGCGGACGCAAGAGCGGCTACAAAACCAGTTTGAGACGCTTAAATCGCTTAGACCCTATGATGCGCTTCATTTTATCGAAACTGAACTCGGTTACCTCGATTATATAAAAAGCAATGCACAGCGGCTAGGTCTCAGCATGAATTATGCACGTACGCGGCTCGATGCCTTCAAGGCAATTGCCAAACCACTTCGTACGGGATTTGACTTCATCAACCGCATCTCGAGCTTAAAATGCTTTCTTCAAGAAAATTTCAATAACACCTCTGAATCTATCATTTTATCTACTATACACGGTTCAAAGGGACTTGAATTTGATGCCGTTTTTATGATAGATGTCAATCCGCAGATTTTCCCTGGCTTTAAAGCAACAGAAAACGACGCCCTTGAAGAGGAACGCCGCCTATTTTATGTGGGTATGACACGCGCTAAGAAGTCGTTTGAGTTACTTCATGTGGAATTTATCAATGGCAGCTATAACCCAAACTCGTTATTCATCGATGAACTCCTGAGCAAGCCGCTCACTGACCGCCGATTTAATAACGCTACCGGAAAACCCGCGATTGGCTAAAAAACTTGCCAATTTTTGGTAGGTGCTATATTTATATTTGTAATCTGTTTTAAGGCGATCCCAATCGATGTTGGTGCTCGCTATTTTTTTATCCAAAACGATGCGTATAGCGTCAATTGGGTCGTGATGTGCGTCATCATCATCTTCCAGTTGTTGATAGGCCTCTTCTACATCGGCATTTGAAACCCCTTTGCGTTTGAGTTCCATTTTGATGCGGTAGTCACCATACTTGCTACGCCTACTTCTGATAAAATACTGAGCGTAGGTCACGTCGTCTAGGTATTTGACTTCTTTCAAGAATCCGACGATTTGATCAATCAATTCAAGTGACATCTCTTTAGTTGCAAGTTTGTCCTCCAATTGCTTAACTGTTCTCATCTGTAACGAAAGTAAATAAAGCGCATATTCCAGCCCTTTTTCATAGGTGTAAGTCAAAGTGGCCTCCTCTTGATTTGGATTTAGCGTTTGCTACTCTTATCTTCGATGGTCACTTCTATCGAATCGATTTCGATGGTGTTTCCCACACCGGAACCATATGGATGCATCATGATTCTAATGGCATTTTTGTCGAGTCTGTAGCTATTGAGTTTATACTCTCTATCGTTTATTTTGTAAACCATTTGATTGGATCGCATATCAAAACTCAATGTCTCATCCACCCATTCGTCATAAATAGGCGTAACCAATTGGTAGTTGTCGTTGTAATCCCAGTCAGATGCCAAAAACCTTATTACATCTCTTCCAGGTCGTTCACTCACATTGATGAGATCATAAGAATATTCTACGAGCACGATGCCATCGCCAATAGCTGTAAACCAAGAACCGTCCGTTCCAGTCGGAACTAGGTCAAGATCAGCCGTCTGGTAGAGTGCCAAACCACCTGAAAATGTGCCTGTGCCATGGCTAATCTTTACTCTGCGCTTGATTGTTAGAACGTCTTTGCTTTGAAGTTCGATGGGTTTACTCAACATATATGGCATGATGCCAGTCGTGTCAGAAGATAGCTTTAAAATACCATCTTCCATAGAAACGATGTCATAAGAGCGATTGAATGTCTCCCATTCGCCAACGAGCCAAAAGTCTTTGTCCATTTCGTCAAAATCAAAACGATAAGACACTATGTTATCTGGGGCTTTATCATGTGTGATGATACTGTAGAATAAAAATATGGCTAGGGCGACTAATAAAATGACAAAAGCCTTTTTCATGATTCACATCCTTACACAGTTTTAGTTTTATCCTTGAACTCTTCAATGTCTTTGAGTCCGATGATAAATTTATATTTTGGCCTAATTTTTTTAAATTCGAGTTCAAAGACAAACTGAATAACGTCCACCGATTGCCAAGTGATCGTAATTTCTTTAACCCAAGTAGCGAGCTTGATTTCCTTGAGTTTATCAAATAGTAAATGCTTTAGCCTAGACAAATCTACAAAACCCTTCGGCGTTCTTTTAAGATAATTAAAAGTCGCGATGAGAATCGCTTCGCGCACGCGTTTGAAAATGAGAAATTGTCTGATGCTCTTATAACTTTCTACCATTAGAAACACTAAAAAAGTTGCTACACCAGACAAAAAAATATTGGTCAGCATGATTTTCTCCTATTCTATAACCCAAAACTTCGCTTATCTAACTAATCTATCTCTTTTATCGGCAAATTCACCTTGGTTCTTGAGTCAAATATGCCGTGTCATCGTTTGCAGCAATAGACTCACGCAGCACACAAAGCTCATCTTCCGTCAAATGGCGCAACTCACCTTTTTTTAAATTGCCTAACAAGATATTTGATACCCGAATTCTCTTAAGTTTAACCACTTCGTAGTCAAGCTCTTCGCACATGCGTCGAATTTGTCGATTGAGACCCTGTGTCAAAATGATACTAAATGTGCGATCGTCCATGCGCTCAACCGTGCATGGTCTCGTAGTCGTCTCTAAAATCTCAACACCTTCAGACATACGTGTCAAAAATGTCCTTGAGATGGTTTTGTTCACTGTCACATGGTATTCTTTCTCATGAAAATAACGCGCCTTTAAAATCCCATTGGCCAGATCGCCATCATTGGTCATGAGAATCAAACCTTCTGAATTTTTATCAAGTCTGCCTACTGGAAAGATTCTAGTTGGGTAGTTGATATAGGAGATGATGTTATCTTTGACATCTAGGCTACTCGTGCACTCGATCCCTATGGGTTTGTAAAATGCTAAAACGATCTTTTCAGTCACTGCTTGAATCACTCGATTTCCAAATTTCACTTCGTCGGATTCGGTGACTTGTGTGCCAAGTGTTGCAACCACACCGTTAACGTATACCTTGCCCGCTTCTATCTGGCGGTCTGCTTCACGCCTTGAACAGACGCCTGATTCACTTAAAAACTTATTTAACCTCATAATATTTCTCCTAAATTCCTAAGTTCAATGGAGATGGATCCATCGGGGTGTGTCACAATATCTAGATTCTCGCTTCTTGAGACGTATTCAAACGGCAAGACGATTTCAACGCCACTTGCCGTCTTAATTTTCTGTGTGCGTTTTAATTTTTTTCTCTGCGTTTCGTTAACAGTCAGCGAATCTGGCTCAATACCTTTATCCTGAAGCTCTTGAACATAAGCTTCTCTTGCAACTTTCGTTTCAAAGCACTGATTGACAATGGTCGCCATATCCAGTGCGCCATTTTCATCGAGGTGTGCCGTAATCATTTTTTTAACGGCTGCTGTTTTCACAAATGGTTGATCGTCGTATTTTTCCATGACCTTTTGTGCCGATTTGGTGATGAGGTCGATTTTGCGTTTGACGGTCATATCACCTCTCAAACCCAATACCTCTTCGGCAATGTATCTGGTTTTACTGCCATCTATCGTGACCATTTTGTCTTTGATTAATGCACAGTTATGAGACGTGTCAATCAAAAATCCCTCTTCAACTTTTTGAGATTTATAGGGGAGGGTTGTGACCTGTCTAATAATTTTATTGGTAATGAGATTGTCTTCCATTTCCAC
>JBBRVO010000073.1:0-11481 GCA_038246775.1 Peptostreptococcales bacterium
ACAAATGGGTTATTGGCATTTTGGCGCACGTCGATGCTGGAAAAACGACACTCTCGGAAAGCATGCTCTACCTGAGTGGCAAAATTAAAAAGTTAGGTCGCGTGGACAATAAGGATGCCTTTTTAGATACATTTGAACTTGAAAAGGCTAGGGGCATCACGATATTTTCCAAACAAGCAATCCTAGAAATAGAAGATAAGCAGATGACGTTACTCGATACGCCGGGTCATGTGGATTTTTCTGCGGAGATGGAGCGGACACTTCAAGTACTTGACTACGCCATATTGGTAATCAGCGGTGCAGATGGCATACAGGGGCATACGAAGACATTGTGGCGACTGCTTGAAATATACGATATTCCCGTTTTTATTTTCGTTAACAAGATGGATCAAAAGGGTACGGATATAGCATCGCTCATGGTAGGTATTAAAAATCAACTTGATGACCATTGTGTCGATTTTGAAAATGACAGTGTTGAGTCGTGTCAAGAGGCACTCGCTTTATGCGATGATGCGATGATGGAGGCTTTTCTAGAAAGCGGCCATATAGTGCGAGCTCAGATCAGACGTGCAATAAAAGCCCGCAAAGTGTTTCCATGTTACTTCGGTTCTGCACTTAAGCTCGAAGGCGTTGAAACTTTTATGGAGGGTCTTTCACGCTATGTGGAAAGACCAAACTACCTGGATGTATTTGGCGCCAAAGTTTTCAAAATATCTAGAGACGAACAGGGAAACCGCCTGACGCATCTAAAGGTTACTGGTGGAACCCTCAAGGTTAAAGACGTTATAAAGCGCTCTGATCACGAAGACAAAGTCAATCAAATTCGCATCTACTCTGGAACGAAATTCGAAGCGGTCAGCGAAATATCGGCAGGTTCAATTTGTGCCGTAACGGGACCCAGTTCCACGCGTTCAGGGGAAGGTTTGGGCATTGAAACATCCTCAGATGCACCGATTCTGGAACCTGTTTTATCTTATCAATTGATTCTACCAGAGGGCATCGATGCGCGCATGATACGCCCGAAGCTCCGTCAAATCGAAGAAGAGGCACCAGAGCTTAAATTTGTCTGGAATGAAGCATTAAGTGAGATTCAAGTTCAAATCATGGGTGAAGTGCAGATAGAAATACTTCAAAGCCTTATCCAAAATCGATTTGATGTATCGGTTGCCTTCGACGCTGGACGGATCGTGTACAAAGAAACAATTTCAGATACCGTGGAAGGGGTTGGGCATTTTGAACCGCTGAGACATTATGCCGAAGTGCATCTTCTGCTTGAACCAGGTGAATCTGGGAGTGGGCTCCATTTTGACACGCGATGCAGTGACGAACAATTGGGCAAAAACTGGCAAAGCTTAATCCTTAACCATCTTGAAGAGAAGGCTCATAGAGGGGTGTTAACGGGTTCAGAAATAACGGATATGAAAATCACCTTAGTTGCCGGTCGTGCCAATAACAGGCATACGGTGGGGGGTGATTTTAGAGAAGCCACATATAGAGCTGTGCGACAAGGATTGATGGAAGCGCAGTCCATTTTGCTTGAGCCCTATTATGCCTTTCAGCTTGAACTTCCAGAGAAAATGGTAGGAAGGGCCATGACAGATATTGAGAAGATGAACGGCACCTGTGAGATTACAAAGACGGATGGCGAGACGGCGTCGCTTTCAGGGCGTGCGCCAGTGGCGGCGATGCGGCATTATCAAACAGAGGTCATCGCCTATACCAAAGGCCATGGCAGACTATTTACGACATTCAGCGGGTATGATCGCTGCTTTGATAGCGAGCAATTTTTGGCAAATAGTGGATACGATGCGGACAGAGACATTGAAAATCCCACCGGATCGGTGTTTTGTGCTCAGGGGGGTGGCTTTACAGTGCCTTGGAATGATGTAAAAGCACAGATGCATGTCGAAAGTTATTTGAAGGCTAAGCGAGTGAACGCCAACGCAACATTGTCCAATCAAACCATCGGTTCTAATACAATAGCTATGAGTGTAGACGAAATCGATGCGATTATCAATAGCACTTACTATGCCAACCAAGGTCGAAAATCCACATGGAAAAAGCCCAAATCAGCAAGAGAAAGCTATTATGAATCGGTGCATTACGTTGATAGAAGGCATGAAAACAAAGAAGATTACCTCATCGTGGATGGATACAATATCATTTTTGATTGGCCGGAACTCAAGCATTTAGCCGCAGACAATTTGGATGCCGCTAGAGCAAAGCTCTTAGATAGTCTCAGCAATTATCAAGGCATTTACAAAGGCCAAATTATGGTCGTTTTCGATGCCTACCGCGTTGAAGGACGCAGACAGGAGATGGAAAGTTATAAAGACCTTCTAGTGGTGTACACAAGCGAAGCTCAGACTGCGGATCTTTACATCGAGAAGTTTGCCCATCAAAATGCGCCAAAGTTCCACATAACAGTGGCAACATCTGATGGTCTACAGCAGATGATCATAAGAGGCGTCGGTTGTGATTTGTTGTCTGCAAGAGAGCTGAAAGAAACGATTGAAATGGCAAATGAACATATCAGGCTAGATATAAAGAAAAGCTTGGAAGGAAACACTCAAGCGCTTTCGGATACCCTGTCAAATGAAGAAAAAGAAAAGATGAAACGTCTCATTAAAACAGAAGACTGATGCCAAAAATAAAGCCATGCAAACGGTATCATTTACATACCGTTTGCATGGCTTTTGAATGTTGCTAATAGAGTTATGGTTGTGCCTTCATGAAATTGAAGCGTTAACGCATAGGCGTTGTAAATCAACAAGCGATACAAAGAAGGTATCACGCGTAGATTTTATCCAGAACACCAGACGCCGCAAGTGCTTTTAATAAACCAACGAGGGTCTGATCCAATTTACCTGCTACGGCATCTTTTTCAAGGATGTCTAGGGCGACATCCATTTTCATGCCTTTGCGGTACGGTCTATCTGTGTATAAGGCATCAAAAATATCTGCAATCGTGACAATACGGGTTTCTATATCAATAGCATCGCCCTTAAGGCCAAATGGATAGCCACTGCCATCGAGCTTTTCATGGTGTAACAAAACTAGATGTGCTGGTTTTTCAAGAGCTGAAATCGGTTTGATGATCCGCGCTCCGGCCTCCGGATGTCCCTTCATAATTTCAAATTCTTCCCGAGTAAGCGCACCAGGTTTGTTTAGGATGGACTCGGGCGTTGAGACTTTGCCGATATCGTGGATCATGGCCCCGATTTCCAGTGTTCTAAGTTGTGCATCGTCTAATCCCTTGCACTTACCGAGTGCTAACGCAAGGTCTGCGACGCGCCTCGTATGGTTGTCGGTATAGGCGTCTTTTGATTCGACGAGGTTTGATAAGCTGATGACAAATTCCAAGACATTGTCCATCTCTCGGTCAAAATCGCGTCTTAACAAATTGTAGAGTCTAGTAATCTCATTGTTTTTCTTTTCTATGACGACGATGTTGCTTTTTATTTCGGATTCTAAGTTGGCTTTTTCGATACCATTTTGGATGATTTTAATGAGTTCACTGTTATCCCAAGGCTTTTCCAAGTAATAATAAAGTCCTAGTTCATTGATGCTTTTGATGGCGCTGTCTTTATCTGAATAGCCTGTCAAGAGGATTGGAACGATGTGTGGTTGCTTTTGTTTGATGAGCGATAACAAATCTAGACCGTTCATGTTTGGCATGATGAAATCTGAGATGACTAAGTCGATTTTTTCGTTGTCAAGAAGACCACTCTCAACCAAGACTTTAGGGTCGTTGAATGTAAAAACTTCATAATCGAGCATGAGCTCGATCAACGTTGATAGTGTGGCAGTGATCATGATTTCATCGTCTATAATTAATATTTTACTCATATTGTCTCCTAATAGTATAACCAGTTGTGTAAAACATGTATAATAAGAACATACTAATTGTAACATAGAATAAAAGATAATGAGAGGAAGAAACCTTTAGTTTCGGTAAAAATTAATGAAGCGTTCAATTAAAAGAAAAATTCAAAATGTGATGTTCTTAGCAAACGTCTTAACACTCGTAATCGTCACACTAGTCATATATGCAGGTATTCAAATGATCTTTATGCCCGTATCTTATTATATCACCGAGTCTGTAGCTGGCGATTTTATGAAGAAATACGATTCGGCAGGGAGCGGCAGTGTCATAAGAAAGGAAAACTTCAGCGGATATATGGAGGACCTTAGTGTCAACCAGGTTATCGCCAATCTGAACAGTCTTATCAAAAAAAATGAAAAACTGCCTTCTGAGATGATTGTTAACTTAGACCAAGAAATCGATTTAAAAATTGTGGCACTAAACGAATCCGATTATAAGCATATTTTTGTCATTTCCAAGGATGTTTACGAATCGTCCAACCGTTTCGAAATTGAATTCAAATTGATTCAGATGGATGTGGCTATAAACGATTGGAAAATGTTCGTCCCAACTCAGCGAAGTTCGGAATCAGAGAGTGTAGCAAGCATGGCGCATACATCGACGAAAGTGATCCAGATCGTCAATGAAGCGGGTACAAAAATAGGTGCAATAACGATTCGCATGAACCCAGACCTGATAGTGGTCATCTATATCATGACGTTTATCCTATGGATTGTACTAAGCGTAATGTCCATTTTAATCGTAAAACTAGTAAGCAGGATCATGACTAAAGGAATCATGCGTCCGATCAATCAGATCAACAACCAACTCAAACTCATGGCAACGAATGAAATCGATCAGGTTTCTGAATTTAAGTTAGAGCTTAAAAAACCGCCGATAGAAGTTGCAGAAATGATTGACCACTCCAATTCAATTATAGGCAATTTCAAAAGGTTCAGTGACCTGCTCGAAAATCAAAACGAAGAATTGCATATGCAAAATGACGAATTGATTCACAACCGACTCATTATTGAGAATCAACAGAATCAGCTCATTCAGAGCGAGAAGATGGCCTCGGTTGGTCAAATCTCGGCGGCAGTTGTACATGAAATCAATACCCCCATCGGCGCCATTAAGAGCAATGCACAAATACTCGACTTGATTATTACCCAACTCTCTACAGAACAAGATCACGAGAAGATCAAGAAAAAAGTCGGCATGATGAAACCCACAAACGATATGATTGTGGATGCTTCAGACCGAGTGATACAAATTGTGAAAAGCATTAAAAATTTTTCAAGAATTGATCAGTCCGCGTTTAAGGAAGCTGATTTGCACGAGGCAATTGACAGTGTGTTGCTATTGACCTCAAACATGTGGAAGAGTCGCATCACCATCGTCAAAGGGTATGGCAGTCTCCCACCTGTAAACTGTTATATTGGTTTAATCAATCAAGTGATCATGAATTTGATCGTAAACGCCATTGACGCAATCGAAAATGGCGGGGAAATCAAGATCACAACGGGCATCCTCGATTCCTGTGCCTTTATCGCCATCAAAGATACCGGTTCCGGCATCGACCCAGAGAACATCGAAAAGATATTCGAACAGGGTTTTACGACAAAAGCCATAGGCAAGGGCAGCGGTCTTGGACTGGCCATCAGCCAAAATATTATGGAAAAACACGCCGGGAAAATTTTAGTGGAAAGTGAACCAGGATTGGGCAGCACGTTTACCATGCTGATTCCGATAAAAGCCCCAGACAAAGCGTTTTAGTTAAATAATGTGACAACGATAAAAGGAGATGTTGCTTATCTAAATTCTTAGATTTGCAACATCTCCTTTTTGATAAGTTACGAATACTTAGCCAGTATCTCATGAGAGCTTAATACCCTTTTAATTAAAACTTAACAATTTTCATGTAGAATTTGGGTATAAATAAATAAGACTAAAGTAAATTTTAGTGAGGGAGAAATCATGAAATGCAATAAACCAATAATCTCCGTGATGTCCCTAGCAGATAGCGTAAAGGGACAAGGGGTCGGTTCAGCGTATTCTGAACAACTGCAGTTAATAGAAGAACGTCTTGAAAACACCTATGACATCAGGAAAAACACGATAAAAAGTGGTGAAATCACCCATTATCATTCTATTAACTTTCGATTTTTTCTACATACGTTTTTAAACAGAAAAAGAACGGTTAAAGTTGGGTCGGTACACTTTATACCCGAAACCATTGAGGGTAGTATCACCTTGCCAGGCTGGATGAAAAGAATATTTTATTGGTATATTTTAGAATTTTATAAGAGCATGGATCAACTCGTTACTGTCAACCCAATGTTTATTGATAAAATGGAAAATTTAGGATTTGATAGAATGACTATCAGCTATATTCCTAATTACGTATCCCATGAGCAATTTCACAAAGTTAACCAGGCTCAAAAAAATCAAATACGCCTTGCTAATGGCCTTTTGGCCCATGATTTTGTCGTACTTGGTGTTGGTCAGATTCAGACGAGAAAAGGAATCATCGACTTTATCGAAGTAGCAAAAGCGTGCCCAGCGATAAAATTTGTATGGGCGGGTGGGTTTTCATTTGGAAAAATAACCGATGGCTTTGATGCATTAAGTCAAGTCGTTGAAAACCCTCCAGCTAACGTGCGATTTTTAGGTATCGTTGATCGGTCAGCGATGAATGATATTTACAATATGGCGGACATCATGTTTTTGCCGTCCTACAGTGAACTTTTTCCAATGACAGTTCTTGAGGCGATGAATGTTGGTATACCCATCGTTTTGAGAAATTTAGACCTTTACAAGAATATCTTATTCGATTTCTATTTGCAAGCTGAAGACAACCAGTCATTTGCAAGCCTCATCAGAAAGCTAATGAATGATGATGCTTTTTATTGCAGCTGGGCAAGTCAATCCAGTAAAGGTAGCGACTTTTATTGTAGAGAATCCGTCGGTAAAATGTGGGAAGAATTTTATAAAAAAATGCTTGAACTAGAAAGTAGTGAGACTTATGATAAAAAATCAAAAGCGTATAATTAATGTGGCATTTCCGCTAGCAGGAATGGCTATTGTAATCGGTGTTGTTGCTGCGAAAGGCGAGTTCGTAAACATAGCCGTTGCTTTAAAAGCGATTCGGCCTTTTTTTCTTCTGTACGGTGTTTTGCTAATTTGCGCCTATTGGGTGTTTGAAGCGATTATATTGCATCGCTTGGTTTTTCATGCCAAGGAAAAGCTGAGTTTTTGGAAGTCCTTTAAAATTACGCTTGCAGGTCAATTTTTCAACGGCATAACGCCATTTTCATCGGGGGGTCAACCCGCTCAGCTCTATATGCTACATCGTCAAAATATACCGCTGGGTACCGGTGCATCGGTTTTGACAAAAAAATTCATCATATATCAGATGGTGCTCGTTTTATACAGCCTTATTGTATTGGTTTTTGAATCAAAATTTTTCTTAAATGAAATTCCAAATTTTGTATTTCTTGGCGTGATAGGATTTATTGTGAATGCTGGAGTTGTTGGAAGTTTGCTTTTGATTGCCTATAATTATAAAGTTGCAAAGGGATTAGTATTAGGATGCTCACGATTGCTAAAAAAAAGGTTCAATGCGGCACGCATTGAACCAATCACTATAAAAGTCCTCGGACAAATCGATTTATTTCACAATAAGATGGGCGAAACGCAAAAGGGCTTGACTACGTGGCTGATCATTGGATTCTTGTCCATGGTCCAACTGACCTTTTTCTTCAGTATCCCACTCGTAATTGGTTATGGCTTTCACATGACGCACCTATCTATTTTCTATATGGTGGGTGCCGCGGCATTTGTTTCTATGGTGACGGCATTTATACCGATACCAGGTGCGGCAATAGGTGCAGAGGGAAGCTTTTACCTCATCTATCAGATATTCTTTCCATCTCAGATTATCATTACTGCATTGCTTTTGTGGCGACTATATACGTACTATCTACCACTCGTCGTGGGTGGCACGGTAGTTATGTTTGGAAACGGGAAGCAAGTCTAGTTGTTCTATTAACTTCGTGACGTAATGCCTGGTTACCATGGTGTTAGCGTTCAGTTCTTTCATAGTGTTGCTAAAGAGTGTATGGGGATCGATGTCTAACGGAAGCAGCGTGTTTTGACTGTATAGTTTCACGATTTTATGCGTCAAAGAAAGAAGTGATTCAGTGTCAAGTGACTTAAGCTGAAGGATGTTTTGACGGCCTGTCATAGGGGTGTTTGATACTAAGTGATCCAAATTGAGGCGTTGTGATAATGGCACATTTGAAAGAATGCCATGTTCTATATCTTCAATGATTTCTTGTGTACCTGAGAATATAAACATGATATTGGGCATATCCCCAGATGTGGACAAATCAATCAATTGTTTGAGGTTATTGTATGCGGTTTGTCTGATGTCATTTCTATCGTGCAAAACGAGGTCAATCTCGTCAATGAATACGATGAGGCCTTTGTAGTCCAGCAGTGTCACCAGTTTGGTAAACGCTTTCAGAAAATCGATGGTATTGGTCTTATCCACACTGCCAACGAGGTCGTATTTTTGTTTGAGTGCAAAAGGAATATTGCGTTCACCAGTGATCCACGCGCCAGAAACGTTCAGCATCTCTTGATTGCGCTGGATACGACCGCGCATAAAGCTCAAAAATGCACGCGCAAAATTCATATTATATTTTGAAAGCGCTTGGCAAACGGTGTTTACTTCAAAGCGTTTGCGATCTGCAAAAGGTGCATTTTGTAGATTTTTAATCCACCATTCAAAAATATCATTGAATGAAGCTTTTGTATCGGGTTTATCTTTCAAGTAGAGGTTGTGCATAATGGCATAGTAAAGGTCCTCGAGTTTATTGAGTCTAAAACCGTTATTGATTTGAAAGTCAGCAATCACATAATCTTCATCGAGTGCAAGCCGCTTGAATGTATTAACTAAAAAGGATTTGCCAACGCCAAAATCACCTGTGATGATTTTCACAAGTCCAGACCCTTTATCTAGTAAATCAAGACATCTTCTGAATTCTTCAATTTCTTCTTTTCTGCCGGTGGCAAGTACTTCAGCATGATGTTGCGGCGTCGTGCCGCTCCTTAGTGCGTTGATGAGTTTTAATGCGTCGTCATTTGATAAATGCAAAAAACACCTCCAGAGAATCCTAACCGTAATAGAGTGCCTTGTTACATCAAAGAAAAGGGTAATAATAGTTGTCACATAAGATATCCCCATATAGGCATGTTTAGATGTATCGTTTACCAGATTTATGATAACACGGAATCAGCGAGGATTACAGAACCAAAAAATAAGGGACGCTTTTTTTCTAAGAAATATCAGCTTGTGGTATAATAGATTCAAAAATAGATAGGAGCATACACATGAAAGAAATTTACTTAAGACGCAGTATCAGAAAATATAAAGAGACACCGCTTGATGAAAGTCAAATCAAACAGATCATAAGGGCTGGAACCTACGCACCATCCGCTGGCAATGAAAAGCCGTGGCATTTCATCGTCATCACGAAGCGCGAGACTTTGGATGCAATCACGACCTTTCATCCGTTTACACAGATGCTTAAGACAGCACCGGTTGCTATCATCGCCTGTGCCGATACATCAAACGTCAAATATGATGGCGCTTTTTGGATTCAGGATATGGCGGCAGCCGTTCAAAATATGTTGCTTGAAGCGACCTCTATAAACCTCGGCTCTTGCTGGTGTGGCGTCTACCCAAATCCAATATTTGTGGAAAAACTGTCAGAGCTTCTGGATGTACCTTCAAATATCATCCCTTCGGCGATCGTTGCTTTAGGGTTTGCAGATGAAGCGCGCGAAGTTAATGAGCGCTTTAGTGAAGAATGCGTACATTATGATAAATGGTAGAAAGCAACAAACGTGGTAAAAAAAAAAAGGACCTTTGCGCCATGATTTAATAATAAAATCATGGCGAAAGGTCCTTTTACTTATTCTTTTGGGTTATTCATTTGTGACATAAACGTCATTGCCATCTCGATGGCCTTAACAATTTCAGTTTCAACTTTTTCTTTAGAAGCGGCTTCAGTGCCCTCAGCCACAGTGATTCTAAAACTCGTTTTAGCAACTTCTAGTTTTATAAAATCAGAACTTAAAGCTTTGACGGCCATATCCTTAAGCATTTTTTTTAAATCTTCTTTCAATAGGTACTCTGCCATCACTTCTTGCACCTGAACGACGATGCGGTTTGCCGCATCGAGTTGAATGGATTTGATAAACATAGGCATCATATGATTGGTCTCCTTTACGATTTTCCTATCATATTTTATCACTAATTTTGGAATGCAGATAGTTATTTAGTTTTTTTACTTCTAAAATAACCGATGACTTCTGCCAAAAGTGCTAGAATGGCACCAACTGGAAGTAAATAAATATACACGACGATACTTGTCAAATCAGCCCAACCAGTTGCACCGTCTATTAAGACGAGTTTAAACATATAGAGAAGACCGATGAGATTGGCGCTCGCATAAATTTTGAAAAACAACGTTTTGCCATAATACCCTGCAAGTACGGGCAAGCATGCAGAAACGAAAGCAATCAAAGCAAATACGACGATTATACGACCGTTTAGTTCACTACCTAAGATCAGTCGAGTCGCGATAAAACTAAGAAACACGACAGCCGCGTATATTAGAAACACATTAAACCATTTTTTTGATTTTTTTATAGGTAGCATTAGCTTTCTCCTTCATATGGATAAAATTTCTTGTTTCATATCCGTTAGACGTTATTAAGACTGGTTTAGTTCCAGTTGTGATGTGATTTCATAATACCATACCGCAACAGTTTAGACAAAAAAAATAACCCTTTTACAAGCGGCTATTTTCTTATTATGAAGGAGTGGGGTTTTATACTCTGATGGATCTGCCGATGTAGATTGGAAAATCGTCTTCACCTGCTACAAACGTTTTATCTGTATTGATTAATTCACTTGCAATGCTAATCGTTAATACCGTTAATAACATCAATATAATCACAAACTTATTTTTCATAATAATTGCCTCCTTGGTTTTTTATCTATCTTAGGATACAATGAAAACAAACTAAAAAACTACTAATATATTAGGTGAAACGATGGATTATATTGAATTTGGGAAAAAAGTACTGAAAATAAGAAAAGACAGCGGATATACCCGAGAAAATGTGAAAGAAATTACGGGTATTTCCATTGAAACGTTACGAAGGCTTGAAGCTGGTCTTCCTGAGCCAAGAATCAACACGTTGGAAAAATTGTCAGTTTTATATCGCTATGATTTGATAGAATTGCTTGCAAAGTCACGCTCAAAGATTAGTTTTTTTTCAGAAGACCTGTTCAAGAAAACTACAGAGAAAATAAATAGTTTAGACTTTGAAGGGTTGAGAGACGTTATAGATAGTGCATTAAAAGATGCTATGGTTCCGAAAGATTCAGATGAATCCGAAGAATCAAATATTAAGTACTACTCAGATTTTTTTAATGCATTAAGAGCTTTAAAATTGAACGAAACTAAAGATTTGCGAGTGAATGTAATTATGCTTGAAAGTATTCTTTTAGTGGTTTCAAAGAATCAGAAAAGCCTACT
>JBBRVO010000074.1:0-11230 GCA_038246775.1 Peptostreptococcales bacterium
AACGCTTTTTACCTCATGGCGACGGTTTTGGTCGTACTCGGGTATGTCGTCTTTTTTTTCTCACCCAATACGTCAATGCTCTTTATTGGCATTGCAGGGATATTGATGTTCGTTGGACAGGCTTTTATTCAACTATTGATGCTCATGTTTCTTGCGGATACAGTGGAATATGGTCATTGGAAGCTCGGCAAACGCAACGACAGCGTGACTTTTTCACTCCAGCCTTTTATCAATAAGATGGGCGGCGCTGTCGCGACGGGTATCGTCGGCGTCATTGTCATATTATCCGGTATAAAAGAGGCAAATACGGCGGCAGATGTTACGGCAGGCGGACTTCTCATGATGAAAACAGCGATGCTCGTCTTCCCACTATTTTGCATCTTAGCCGGTTATCTCATATACCGAGCTAAATATAAAATTGATGAAGTGATGTACGCGAGGATTATCAAAGAACTAGAAGAACGCGGGGAACTTATTGAAAAAAATCTGATTTAAAGAAAATCAGATTTAGATAAAAACTGTATTTAGTTAGATGTTTAATCAGGAATTCCAGGCGACTGGGATTCCTGTTTTTTATCGCGTTTTCTTTTTTTGACGCAGTCTGTGAGTAAATATTCAATTTGTCCATTGATTGATCGGAAATCATCTTGTGCCCATTGCGCCAAACTTTCCCAAAGAGATGGGGACAGTCTGAGCAAGAGCTGTTTTTTGTCATTTTCTTTGTTATCAGCCATGAGACCACCTCCATATTCCTTAAATTTAGTAGAGAGAACCGCTGTTTACGATAGGTTGTGCATCTTTATTGGAACAAAGGACCACTAATAAATTACTGACCATGGCGGCTTTGCGTTCATTGTCAAGGACGACAATGTCTCTTTCACTGAGTTTTTCCAGAGCCATTTCTACCATGCCGACAGCGCCTTCAACGATCATTTTTCTTGCATCGATGATTGCCACTGCTTGTTGACGTTGTAGCATCGCCGCTGCAATTTCAGGGGCATAGGCGAGATGTGTGATGCGCGCTTCAAGTATTTCAATCCCTGCAATACTAACGCGCGATTGGATTTCTATTTCAAGGTTGTCAGCCACTTCTTGACTACTGCCTCTGAGTGTCTTTTCCTCACCGTCAGAAGCCAAATCATAGGGGTAGAGTCTTGCAATATTTCTAAGCGAGGAATCACATTGAATCGATAAAAATGCTTTGTAGTTATCGACATTGAAGACGGCTTTTGCCGTATTGACAACGCGCCATGTGACGACGATGCCGATCTCCACAGGGTTGCCAAGGACGTCGTTGACCTTTTGTTTGTTGTTGTTGAGCGTCATGGATTTTAGTGAAATTGTTTTCTTCACCAATGTAACAGGTCTGGCATTGTTTGCGAGTTGGTTCATACCTGGGATTGGATTTTGATCTTCTGTAGCCGTTGACATTCCACCGTGAGATGCAGGGTTGACAGCTGAAACGAAGGGGTTCACATAATAAAACCCCTCGCCTTTAAGTGTTCCGATATACTTACCAAACAAGGTGAGCACCAGTGCTTCTTGCGGTTTGAGAATTTTCAAACCCATAAACGGAATCCAGCTAACAAGGGAATACAAGATGCCCAAAGCAAGTAAAAATCCATTGATGATCGGTAGTCTTCCCGTGTCGAGCAGATAGCCACCCAAAAATATTGCCATCAGCCCCAATATGGCTAGTGTAATGCAAACAAAAAGCATGACCATGCCATCTTTTGCCTTAATCAGTTTTTCTTCTTCGTAGATATTTTCAATATCCAATTTATTCATAACTTCAGACCTCCTTAAATACTATATTGATATTATAATGATATCACTTTCGAAAATTAATACCATTAAAAAAGTCTTAAAAAATAATTGAATTTTAGGATTGACAGGGCTAATAAGAAAATGATAAAATAGAATAAAGTAAACAAATGATTAGAAAACAAACAAATGCTTATGGAGGCTTTATGACAAATAGAGAACAGGAAATTTTAGCCCTTCTTAGAACAAATCCACTGATCTCTCAAATTGAATTGGCTCAGGCACTTGGCATCACGAGGTCCTCAGTAGCCGTTCATATCACGAATCTCATGAAAAAGGGGCACATTCTCGGCAAAGGCTATATCGTGCAGGAAGATGACTATGTATGCGTCATCGGCGGTTCAAACATGGACATACAGGGTTTTCCCAATTCAGAACTCATCTATAAGGATTCCAACATTGGCAAGGTAAAAATGTCACTGGGCGGCGTTGGCCGCAACATTGCAGAAAACCTTGTGCGTATGGGCATCCAAACCCGCTTGATCAGCGTCATTGGAGACGATGTCTACGGACAAAAAATTCTGGAGGAAGCACGTCACATCGGACTCGATATGCAGGACACATTGGTCTTAAGTGGCGAAAACACGTCGACGTATTTATCAATACTCGATCAAAGTATGGATATGGTTCTAGCGATTTCACATATGGACATTTGCGAACGCATGACGGTGGACTACATTAAAAGCAAGCGCCATATCATTGACCATGCAAGTTTGTGTGTGCTGGATACCAATTTGCCGATAGAGGTCATCGAATATATCGTGACCACATTCAAGGACACGGTGTTTTTCCTCGACACAGTATCGACAGCAAAAGCAAAGAAAGTCAAATCGCTCCTTGGGTATTTCCACACGATTAAACCCAATCGGATCGAAGCTGAAATACTGACGGGAATTGAGATTAAAGACGCGGCGGATTTACCGAAAGCTGCTGCCATATGCCATGAAAAGGGCGTCTCACAAGTGTTCATAAGCCTAGGTGACGAAGGTGTCTATTACAGCAACAAAGAAACGTCAAAGATTCTAAAAGCGCCAAATATTACCATCGTCAATGCAACCGGCGCAGGAGATGCTTTCTTGGCAGCATTGGCACTTGGATATGTTAGGCAAATGAAGACGGAAGATTCAGCCAAGTTGGCTGTAGCCGCATCCGTCATTGCGCTTTCACACGAGAATACAATAAACCCACTGATGTCTGAGGAGACACTATTTGAAAAAGTAAAGGAGCTTAACTTATGCTAGAAAAATATTTAGAAATCAAACCCGAAGTCGCGCAGGCAATTAAAGAAGGCAAAGCAGTCGTTGCACTAGAATCGACCATTATCTCACATGGTATGCCTTACCCTAGAAATGTTGAGACAGCCCTCAATGTTGAAAAAATCGTCAGAGAAAACGGTGCTATTCCCGCCACGATTGCCATCTTAGGCGGCAAACTCAAAGTGGGCCTCACAGAAGCAGAAATCGAATACCTTGGAAACGCAAAAGATGTGATTAAAACGTCAAGACGCGATATTCCGTTCATCGTCGCTCAAAAGCGCGATGGCGCAACAACCGTTGCGTCAACCATGATTCTCGCTGCACTTGCGGGCATCAAGATCTTCGCAACGGGCGGTATCGGCGGCGTACACAGAGGGGCAGCAGAATCATTCGATATCTCTGCAGATCTTCAAGAGCTCGCGCATACAAATGTAGCAGTCGTTTGTGCTGGCGCGAAATCAATCCTAGATATTGGCTTAACGCTTGAGTACCTTGAAACAAATGGCGTGCCGGTAGTTGGCTTCCAAACGGACGAACTTCCTGCATTCTATACGAGAAAAAGTGGATTTGGCGTCGATTACCGCATAGACACTGAAAAAGAACTTGCGTTAGCCCTTAAAGCAAAATGGGATCTTGGACTTAATGGCGGTTTAGTCATAGCCAATCCGATTCCAGTGGCTTTTGAAATGGATTTCGATACCATCAATTTCGCCATAGATTCAGCAGTCTCAGAAGCTGAAAAGGCGGGTATTAAAGGCAAAGAAACAACGCCGTACCTCCTTGCTAAAGTGAAAGAGATCACTGGCGGCGACAGCCTTGACTCAAATATAGAGCTCGTTTACAACAACGCAAAGGTCGCAGCCGTTCTCGCCGTTGAATTTTCAAAACTTTAAATGAATACACATAAATTATGTCCCCTTTGTAGAGCGTGCAGTTAATCTCTACGAGGGGCGTTTTTATGTGAAAAAATTTGGAGACTTCTCATTTTATTTGAATTTTATGTATTGACATTGAACCATCAATCCCGTAATCTTGTGTTAACAGCTTTTAGATATACATCTGATATATCAGATGCAATTAAACTCAAACGACATCATGCAAAGGGGTAAACTATGATAGAAGTGAGATGGCACGGTAGAGGTGGGCAGGGAAGTTTTACGGCTGCACGATTGTTAGGACTTGCCGCATCCGTATATGACGGCAAATATGCACAGGCGTTTCCGTCATTTGGACCGGAGAGACGCGGTGCACCTGTAACTGGATTTACGAGAATTGATGCAAACAAAATTACCGATCGCAGCGAATTAGACGTTTGCGACTATGTTGTCGTTTTAGATGAAACGCTTTGGGGCAACGATGTCCTTGCGGGTCTTAAAAAGGACAGCCTCATCATCGTCAATACGACGGATGTGAAACCCTATGCCGAAAATATAGACTATAAAATAATAGGCATCGATGCCACAAAATTGGCGCTTGAATACCTTGGAATTCCCATAACAAATACAGCGATGCTCGGCGCACTTATTGCAACAACCGGCGTCGTAGAAATAGACAGTTGTATTCAAGCCATGCGTGATAGCATGCCGCCAAAGCTAGCTGAAAAAAATATAAAATTATTTGAACATGTTCTAAAGGAGGTTGCATCCTATGAATAAGCCGAAAATGAAAGCGTTCACTGAGCCTGCTACTGTACGTGACTATCCAATGGGCGCAACGTGTCCAAGCGATCATATCACGAGTATAAACGCCGGATGGCGCACCTATAGACCTATTATTGATCTTGAAAAATGCGTTGATTGTATGCGTTGCTTTCTCGTATGTCCTGATGGCGTCATCGATAAATCTGGTGACAGGCTTGAGATAGACTACGATTTTTGCAAAGGCTGCGGTGTATGCGCCTATGAATGTAAAGTTAAAGCAATTGCTATGGTAAAGGAGGCGGACATCAATGGCTAGAAAATTTATCAGCGGAAATGATGCAGTTGCAGAAGGCGTTAGACTTGCAAGACCGCACGTCATATCCGCCTACCCAATTACACCTCAAACCATCGTCGTAGAACGTCTTTCCGATTTCTGTGAAGATGGCTCATTAAATGCAATCTATATGCACGTTGAATCCGAACACAGTGCGCTTGCAGCAGCTATGGGCGTCAGCTCAGTCGGCGCGCGCGCGTTTACGGCAACGTCCTCGCAAGGGCTTTTATACATGGCTGAGAACCTACCCTATGCCAGCGGTGCGCGTATGCCTATCGTCATGATGAATGCGAATAGAGCTTTGGCGACGCCTTGGAATATCTACGGCGATCAGATGGATTCTATGTTTATGCTCAATTCTGGATGGATTCAAGTTTATGTAGAGGATGCGCAAGAAGCGCTCGACATGATGATCCAGTCTTACAAAATTGCAGAAGATCCAAAGGTGTTGACGCCTTTTATGGTAAATTTAGATGGATTCGTCCTCACACACACGTATGAAGTGGTGGAAGTTCCTGAACAAGATAAAGTGGATGCCTTCTTGCCACCCCTTAAACTCACTGAAAATGTAATGACCCTTGAAAATCCAAAAAGCTTGTGTATCACAGCTGGCAACAATTTTAACATGGAGTTTAAAATCAAGCAAAATGAAGAAATGATCGAATCCATCGATGTGATTAAAGAGGTGGATGAAGATTTTGCAGTAGCATTTGGACGTAAGTACCACGGCCTTTTAGAAGCCATCGACTGTGAGGATGCTGAGGTTATCTTGATTACAACAGGGAGCATCACCGGCACAAGCCGCATGATTCTCGGGCAGCTCAGAGCAGAAGGTAAAAAAGTTGGCCTATTAAAGCTCAGATATTTAAGACCTTTTCCGACAGAGGCGCTCACTGAAGCCATCAAAGGGGCTAAAGTCGTAGGTGTGGTCGATAAAAATATATCGTTTGGCTATGAAGGCACAATTTTTACCAACGTCAATTCTGCAATCCTACAGACGGGGTTAACACCTAAAGTGCATAATTTCATCTGCGGGCTAGGCGGCAGAGATGTAACGAAAGACAATATCCGAGAAATGTACGAAGCGATGCTGAGAACAGCTGAAGGCAATGCAGGTGACACGATTCAGTATGTGAATGTGAGGTGTGCATTATAATGGTAAAATTAAATGGTAAAAATTTGACGAACGATGAATTGTTTTATGGTCACAAAGCATGTGGTGGCTGCGGTGAAAGCTTAGCTGTTAGATTGGCGATGAAGATCCTCGGCGAGCGTACTTTTGCGTCACTCCCTGCGGGTTGTATGTCTGCCGTTTCATTTATCTATCCAAATATGGCGTTTAAAACCAATGCCATTATCACGCCATTTGCATCAACTGGCGCAGTGGCAGCGGGTGTTGCAGCGGGTCTCAAGGCACTTGGCATTGAAAACACACACTCTGTGGGTTTTGCTGGCGATGGGGGTACTGCGGATATCGGGTTGCAAGCTTTATCAGGTGCAATTGACCGTGGCGACAATATCATCTATTTCTGTAACGACAACGAAGCGTATATGAATACGGGCATTCAAAAAAGTGGTTTAACACCTTTTGGTACAAAGACGACGACATCACCGGTCGGTAAAAACCTACCAGGTTCAGTCACCATGAAAAAGAATATGTTTGAAATTGTTGCCGCACATGATATTGCCTATGCTGCAACGGCAAGCGTCGGCTATCTTGAAGACTTTATGATGAAAGTTCAAAAGGCAAAAGAGGTCAAAGGCACATCGTATATTCACATTCTCGCACCGTGTCCAACGGGTTGGGGCACAGCGACTGAAATCACTGTGGCACTTGCGAAGGAAGCCGTGGATTGTGGTCTGTGGTACCTTGCTGAATATGAAAACGGCGCTTTCAAACTCAATAAAAATCCAAAAGAATTTACGCCAATTGACGCGTATGTGAAAAAGCAGGGGCGTTTCAAACACTTGAAGGAAGAAGAAATCAAGACACTAGAAGCGCACCGCGATTACAAATGGAACAAAATGCGTCAGAACTGGCAGGTTTAATAAATTGATAGAATAGAAGCAGCTTAAAGGGTCCCAATTGGCCTTTAAGCTGCTTTTTTAAAATTTTACTTGAATAATAATTTAAAAGCGTTAAAATGATAATAACATTTATATTTCAGTGTTGATCAAAGCCAAGATTTTTTAGGTCGCTTCAGAGAGCTGGTGTTAGGTGCAAACCAGTGCGAACGAAAGTCCATCCACTTTGGGAGCTGTTGACGATGAGTCGAAGGGACTGCCCTTTATAGCAGATTCGAGATGGCAAAGGCTTATAGCCTTAGCAATTTGGGTGGCAACGCGGAATCTTCCGTCCCTTATGATTATGGGATTGGGGGCTTTTTTTTTACCAAAAATAATAAAGGAGGACCAACGATGTTAGATATTAGAATGATCCGTTCAAATCCGGAAATTGTGAAAGAAAACATTAAAAAGAAATTTCAAGACCACAAGCTCGTTTTGGTGGACGAAGTAATTGAGATGGATACGGCGTTTAGAGCAGCCAAGACAAGAGGCGACGAATTAAGAGGCATGCGCAACACAATCAGCAAAGAAATCGGTGCATTTATGGCAAAAGGCCTTAAAGAAGACGCTGAAAAGACAAAGGAAAAAGTGGCGGCTATCTCTAAAGAGCTGGGAGAACTTGAAGTTTTAGAGGAAGAATTAACGGTTAAAATCAGAGAGCGCATGTTGACGATACCGAACATCATCGACGACTCTGTGCCAATTGGCAAAGACGACAGCGAAAATGTCGAAGTTGAAATATTTGGAGAGCCATTTGTACCCGCATTTGACGTACCCTATCATGTGGAAATTATGGAAAAACTCAGAGGGCTTGACCTTGAGAGCGCACGTAAAACAAGTGGCAATGGTTTTTATTATTTGAGAGGCGATGTTGCGCGCCTTCACTCTGGCATTTTATCTTACGCGAGAGACTTTATGATCGATCGAGGTTTTGAATACTACATTCCGCCTTTTATGATCAGAAGTGAAGTCGTAACAGGCGTTATGAGTTTTACTGAAATGGAAAACATGATGTACAAGATAGAAGGGGAAGATTTATACCTCATTGGCACCAGCGAACACTCTATGATCGGTAAGTTTATCGAGACCATGATTGAAGAAGAGGAATTGCCGCAGGCGATGACGAGCTATTCGCCTTGTTTTAGAAAGGAAGTCGGTGCACACGGGATTGAAGAACGCGGCGTTTACCGCATTCATCAATTTGAAAAGCAAGAGATGGTCGTCGTTTGTAAACCGGAAGACAGTAAAGAATGGTTTGAAAAACTCTACATCAACACCATTGATTTCTTTAGAACACTGGACATTCCAGTGAGAGCACTGGAGTGCTGTTCTGGGGATTTGGCCGACCTTAAAGTAAAAAGCATCGACGTAGAAGCCTGGTCACCACGCCAGAAAAAATATTTTGAAGTGGGTAGCTGTTCGAATCTCGGCGACGCGCAAGCGAGACGTTTGGGGATTCGCGTAAGAGGCAAAGACCAAGGGAACTACTTTGCCCACACACTGAACAACACCGTCGTAGCACCGCCGCGTATGCTCATCGCCTTCCTTGAAAACAACCTTCAAGAAGATGGATCCATCAAAATACCAAAACCGCTTCAAATGTATATGGGCGGCAAGGCATTCATTAAATAATGCGATGACTCAATAAATCAATAAATCAATAAATCAATAAATCAAAAAAATAATCAAGTGAACATAAAAAAGGAGCCCACTCATAACAGGTAAATGATTAAACCTGAATGAGCGTGCTCCTTTTAACGTTTTGTCATATAGGCCGCGGGTACGAGAATCAAAAGCACCGCAAGAAGTGCGGATAATGCGCGCATGCTAATGGATAGTACCCCAAGTTGATTCATTGCAAAGTCACTGCCCATGAGGAAGAGTGGGTGTGCATAATAAATGAGTTGCGTCGCATCGCCGAGTTTACCAATGCGCTTACGTGTCGGATCTGCCATTTCAAGTCGCGCAGATAACCCTTCAAATCCAAATAGTAGGGCTAAGAGACTGGTGATGCTGAAAAGTACATAGAAAAGTGAATTTGCGATGGATGGCAACTGGATCCAGCTATTTAGACCGTTAAAAAACAAGAGCGCATTGAGGCCGCCGACACATAAAAAAACGGCAAAATGTAAGCTGTAATGACGACACAGATTGACCAGTTTTGCCAAGTGAACACTGAGTAGGATGCCGAGGCCGAAATAGCTAAAATAGGTGACAAATAAACGGTCGCGCCATTCAAAAGGGACGGCGATCAAAGCAACTTGCAGGACGAGGATCGCAATAAAAGTAAGCGTCTCGCCGAATTTTGTCGCTAAGGCATGCAAAAGTGGGTACAAGATATAAAACTGTATGATAATGACCATGAAATAGAGGTGATAGATAAAGGTTCCAAGTAAGAGACCTTTCAGTATGAATTTAAAATCGAGTGGATAATACCCCATCTTCATGTAGATAAAAAAATAGCCGAGTGACCATAGCACGTAAGGCAATATAAGTTTTGGCAATCTTTTTTTCCAGTATACAAGCGGAGATAACGGTTTGCCCCGATAGATGCTATGCAGCAAAAATCCGCTGATGAAGATAAATATTGGAACAGCGGGCTTCGCAATCTGGTTGATGAGGACAAAGAATACCTGAGCGAAGCTATTGGGAGAAAGTGAGACCACTGGCGTTGCCGTTATGTGAATCAAAATCACCATTAAACACGCCATAATGCGCATGAAGTGAATACTCATATATTGTTTACGCGCCATATGCCCTCCTAAAAAACGATTCCCGTTCATTATATCAAGTGCAGTCGAATTCTTCAACGGTTGCGAACTAAATTAGGTGTATGAGCATCTAAACGAGTGCGTGGTTGACTAACCATAAAAAAAAAGGAGTGCAAAAATGAAAAAAACGTTTATCTTGACCATGGCACTTTGGACCCTGTTTATAATTTCTGGTTGTTCAAATAAACAGTCAAATAAACTGGAAACAACGGCTTCAAGTATTGAGATAACCTCTGAAGTAACCGAGACTTCTATAGCGACAGAAACAGCGACGGAAGCAACGACATTAAGTGATGCTCAGGAACAGGAAATCATCGATGCACTTAAAATTTTGGGTGATTCTGAGAACCTAGATATCATTATCCTCAAAAATATGGCCGATTATTTAACGGACAATATTGTTAAAGTATTGCCTGAAAATGCAGATTTGATGCTTCAAAGCTATGAGCGTGCTCAAATGAAAGCGCTGCCATCGTATCAGGATGCATTTCTTGCAAGTCCAGTACAAAGTATTCTTTTGAATTATTCGAAGGAGGATCTGAGCCAAAATCTAGTGAAAGAAGAGGAAGTTAGGAAACTCATAACTGAAGCGGCGACTTTAGGTTACAAAATGGAAGCGATTGAAGGCACCGTTGCACCCTATGTGGATTATAGTTATTTTGCAAAATTTGCAAGTTACACCACGGCGTCAACCGGCGCTTTTTATACGCTTATGAAAGAAGAATCAGACCATCCGTCACAAAAGGATGCGGCGCTACTCATCCCTTGGGAAGATGTCTTGCAAAGAGGCATCAATTTTGAAGCGTATTTAAAAGAGTATCCAGGCGCTTATTATGAAAATAGGGCGATGATGCATCTGGAGGGTTACACATACATCGCAATCAACGGAACCGCTAATGTGCCACTTTTTAATTACGATACAAACGCAATGAATGATGAAGCAAAAGCGGCTTACACGGCATTTGTCGACAAAGGGCAACAAACAGAATTTGCAAAACTTATCAAAAGCTATCTCTCCTTGCTCAAAACCAATAACTTCGTTAAGACGGCAGAAGTTGAAGCTTTTATAAATGAACAAAATTAATGTCATTTAGCACATGCAATTTGTTTTACAGACATAAATACTTAGTGTATAATATGTTTTGTAGCCTATTTGCGAGTGTGCTGGAACGGCAGACAGGTACGACTCAGAATCGTATGATAGATTATCGTGTGGGTTCAAGTCCCATCACTCGCACCAAAAAAACTCTTTGGAGGTCTATTCCTCTCAGGGAGTTTTTTTATGAAAAATTGGGTATATACCTCTCTGTGAAGGGAGGTTTTTTTTATGGATAAACG
>JBBRVO010000075.1:0-11145 GCA_038246775.1 Peptostreptococcales bacterium
AAAAGGCAATTTTGAGTATCGATTGGCTTTGGTCACTCTGAACGAAATGAACAACGGGTTTGGATTTTATGATACAAAAATACTTTATGATTTTAAAAAACTAAGTGAGGGTAATAACCCTGGCGTTACAGACATTGTGAAAGCAACTTATAAAATTTCTTTAAAAGATCAAGCCATCAAAGAGGGCGATTTAGTGCCCTACTTTAATTCTGAACTTGGCACCGATGGCTGGGAAATTAAAGATGCAGTGACATTTGATGTGGCGCCATCAAGTGATTATGCCAGCGACCTCCAGATCGAATTTAAACTGGAAGACAAAAATGGGAAGGTGCGCACCATTACACGCGGGGTATTTTAGTAAATAATTCAAAATATAATGTATTTAAATTATAGTTGAAACTAGCAAAAGGACAAGTCATCCATATTGGGGACTTGTCCTTATTACTTATCTATGGAGATTTCTGACCGATTGTGTACGTTCAGGATAATCTGTGATGATGCCGTCTATATCATACCGAAGGACTTCATTTAAATTGACTAAAGAGTTGACTGTCCATACCCATACTTCTCGGTCAAGGGCATGTGCTCTATCGACAAACTGCTTTGTAAGCATATTGTATTTGATCGTGTAAAAATTCACATCTAGTCCAGTTAAATCCCCGGATGAATAAAACATAATCTGACCGATTTTGATTTCAGGATTAAGGTCTCTTACTAGTTTTAATATTGTCGAGTTAAATGACTGGATGGTGACCGAATTAACCATATCAAGGGATTCGATGAGTGAAACAACTTTTGGAACAAGAATATCGTTGTCTCCATAATCCTTCATGTCTAAGATTATGTGTATTTGATCTTTACAGAGTAAGAGGGCCTCTTCAAGTGTTGGGATTTGCGTTTCGATAGTCGTGTCAGAATATGAACGGCCAATATCAAAAGTGGCTATGGTCTCATAAGTGAGCTCCGATACGAGGAGGTTGATGCCTAGTAAACGTTTGAATGTTTTATCATGGTACAAAATGGGCGTATAATCCCTTGTTAGCATGACATCGAGTTCGACAGCCTCTACTTGTTTGTCGATGGCAGATTGGATAGCGGCTAATGAATTTTCAGGTGCACGGCTAGAATCACCGCGATGTGCTGCAATTTCAACATCCCATCCGACGATGGATTCGACGACGATGTAGTTGAGTCCAAAATAGAAAATTAAAGCGATGGTTATAACGACGCCAAGTAACGCATGCAACTTTCTAAGCCACTTTGGCCATCGCATCAATAGGCTACTTCCCCAATCTCCGACAGTTTCTGAGAGTTGATGGGTCTTCTTAGCGTTAAGAGTCTCATGAACGATAGGCGCTTTCTTTTCCAAGACATCGTGAAAAATCAAAACCAAATAGGTCACGAGAAATGGAAAGCTTATAAGCAGTACAGTGTATGTGAGAATACTCAGTACATAGATGATTAGTTTTTTAATATAAGGTAGTAGCAAAAGTGTTGTCACCCACTCGGCTGTGATTTGAACCCATAACCCTAAAAAAAGCCAGATGACGACAAAGATGACCATAACGGGCACCCAGAGCAAAATCATCTTGACCTGATTGTCACGTACGATGGCAAAACTCCTGCGTATCGCTTCTTTAACCGTACAGTCATTGAACAACATAAAATACATAAAATAAAGGGTGTGAATATGCAGATATAGTAAGACGATGATCACGGCCACCCAAGTTAGACTAATCTGCTTTACGTCGAGTATCCAATCATAAATTGAGATAGTCAGATTGATTGGATTGAATTGACTGGTACCAATAATCATAGGGATCAATAAGACCGCCATACTCAACATAAAAATCAAGCCGGGAATCAACAAACGTTTCAAATTTGAGAGCCCTTTTAAGAAGGCTTCTATAAGCGTCATAGGACGATGGTTGATATTCCCTTCAATCAACAACATTAATATCAAGTACTCCAAGAGTAGGAGGAGTCCAAAGACAAAGAGCCCCATGATAGTGACCCAAAATCGTGCAGAGACGATATCGGGTTTTAATAAGGCTGTGTTGATGATATAAGGCGTACCTGTTTGTATGAGCGCCCATTGATACAACCTGAGAATCTGAGGCAGAATGATTGTAGATGACAGAAGCATCATAACTGCTTCAAATATAAAATATTGTGTGAAGTTTGCCTTTAAATGGCTCAAAGTCTTGAATAAAATGCGCATTGGTCTCTCTCTCTGCTGTTACCATGATGATTTTTTGGGTAAAATTCACTAAAGAGGTGAAAATTATGACTGAAGCAAACAACATAGAAATGTTACCACTTGAACTCAATCAATATGATGTTCTCAAGCCTTACTATAATCGATATAGTTCCGACATTCATGATCTGACGCTCACGAATCTAATGATGTGGCGAAAAAAACATGACCTGCATACACTTGAAATTGGGGGTTATCTTTGGATTGTCTACAAACCGGGTGACCCATTCGGCACATATTTTTCGGAACCGATTGGGGATTATGACGATTTAGAGGCACTTACCGAGTCTACCCGAATCTGGCGTAATTACTGTAGAGAAAAGGGGTATGCACCAAATCTAAGGCATATCGGTAATACCTACCTGAAAATTTTAGAGGGTTTGAGTGAGAATCTGGGTGAACCTATTAAGGTCATACCAATGAAAGACGATTTTGATTACTGCTATTTGAGTGAAAATCTAGCCACTTTAAAAGGTAACGCTTACCATAAGAAGAAAAACCATTTAAATCAATTTCATCGTCTCTATGATCAGCGTTATCGCATAGAACCAATCACCCCACTAAATGCGGGCACAGCTTTTTTAGCAGCAAAGGAATGGTGCGTTTCAAACGGTTGCGGAGCGTCTTTAGATTTGTGTTTTGAGTTTCAAGGCATCTTTGAGGTTCTTTCTACTTGGGAAATACAAGAATCACATGGTATGGAAGGCGCCGTTATCTTCGTGGATGACCATCCTGTAGCCGTGACGTTTGGCGAGAGCATCGCCAATGATACCTTTCTCGTTCATGTAGAAAAGGCCGATCAGACCGTGCAGGGCCTCTATACGGCAATCAATCAAGCTATGGCTTATCAAATATATAACCGATGTACGTATATTAATCGCGAGCAAGATATGGGGGTAGAAGGTTTACGTAAGGCGAAGCAATCTTATCACCCAGATCATATGGTACAAAAATACGATGTTATTTTTGAATGATGTTTGCAATCACAGGTTATCCTCTTGTAGCCTTTTAATTTTGTCTATAGCTGCATTAAGTATCATTGTATCGCGAACGGAAACGAACTTAGCCATATAATTATTGCCCATATATTGTGAAATCATAGTTAGTGCATCTGCCAATGGCACCCACTGACACTCAAAATCCATCTCATTTTCAGCATATGTTAAATTTGGCATATGTATCTCTCCAACTACTTTGCATAAGAAGGCGTAAGAAATTTCAAGCTGTTCATAATCGTCACGATATGCCTTGACGATCCCGATGGAATCAACGGTTTCAATGTTTGCGCCAACTGCTTCGAGCAACTCTCTTTTTAGCGACTCAGTATAGTCTTCTCCCGCTTCAAGTTCTCCGCCAGGCAATTTGTAATAATGACCTTTTGCAACATATATAATCGCAACATCATTATTTGAATTGAGAAGCACTGAACGTACAGAGTTTCTCTCGACATAGTTGACAGGCGTTTTTGAAATTGGGAATCCAATATTATCATGTTTGATTTCATAAAGGAGCTTTAATGGTGACAACTTAAAGGGTCTGAGCACCATAGTGCTCATGAGGTTGCCGAATGCGTCAGTCGTTGTGTCACCACGGTCGATAAATCCGAACTTTATAAAAAGGCTTCTGTCTGATTCACCAGGTTCGAAACCTTCTGTATAGGCATGAACGGTGATATCCCTTGAGCTATCTAATAGATCGAGTGCAATCTCCATGAGACTCGAACCGATTCCTGAACTTTTATACATGTCATACATGCCAAACCAAGCGATGGCGTTATCTGACTTCGAACAGGCGATAACCCCTAAACAGCAGTTTGAAATCATATCTACGGCAATGAGTGCTTCTTTTTGAACAATTTTTGAAACCATGAAATTTGAAAACGCGGGATCACTGGTCATACTGGTTGCACTTAAAATAGGCGACCCATGTCTTGCAAGTAATAACCATGAGGATATATCTTGTTCTGTTGCGTACCTTATCAGCATTATTAACCTCCAGAATCCAATTTAATTTAAGTGATGCTTCTATTTGTGCATTTAGATATGCAGATCACGACGTGGGTAAATCAAAAAAGTAAAGACGATTCCCAATATGGCAATGCTTAGAGAGAGAATGACAAATACCATTTCCAGATGCCCCGTTTGTAGTATGTCTTGCGCATTAAAATATTTAAAAGGCGTTATGTACTTTAATATATCTAAATTTTTGCTGAGGCCAATGGCAACATTGATAAAATACAGCAATAGCAATAAAGAAGCGGATATTTTTCCAGAACTTTTATAGCGTTTAAGGACACTTGCTAAAAACATCCCCACGCTAAGAAAAATCATCATTTCAAGGAAAATAGCCATCATCAAATTATTTAAAAAGGCAAAGAATTCAGCATCTAAATCGTATTTGAACATTGCCAATGTGGTGGCACCCATGATCGTTGCAACTAAAACCACACAATTAACCAATGCGGCAATCAACTTTGATAGGAGGATCTTTTCTCTCGAGATGGGCATTGTCATCAAATATTCTGCGGTTTTATCACGCTCTTCTTTTGAGATGATGCCGCTGCCAAGAAGTACGGCAAATACGCCAGCCATGAGATAAAAATACAGGCCAACTAAACTCAAATAACCTGTCGTGGTAGTCAGGTTTGCATTTTCCATGGAAAATGCCTTGAGCATCGCATCCGGTAAGGCCTTCATGATATCCGCCATCTCAGGATTGTTATAATACGCTGAGAACTCGGACGTCATCATAAAGATGAGGGCTGTGAAAATTGCACACCAAATCAACAACGATTTTAGGTTGGCTTTAAGTTCCCATTTAATGATATGCATACGAACCCCCTATAATGAATTGATGTCGCGCCTAGAATAAAGTGCAAAAGTGGCAATAATAGAAAGGATGACCACTGAAACACTAATTGAGACCATGGGAATGTTAAGGTTGCCTTTTTCCAATATAACGGCCGGATCAAAATGATAAAATGGCGAAAAATAACCTAAGGTTTCACCCCCGACGATGGCTCGCACAGTATTCAATATGTAGGTACCAAAAGCCAAGCCCAGTGAAAATGAAAGGACATTACGGATGCGCCTTACCATGACGGAGATCACCATCCCCACTGTGAGAAAGAACAATTGAAATAAGACAATCGTCGCTAGTAATAAAATGAGTTTGTCAACTTCATAAGATTTGCCATCTTGAAAAAGTGTGATGGCTAAAAAAGATCCTATCCAAGCGGATGCATTGGTAAGCGTGAGCGCGCATAAAGCAGCGCTAAACTTTGCAATTAGTATTTGTTGTCTTGAAACGGGTTTGGACATTAAATAATCCGCCGTAAATTCGCGTTCTTCAACCGATAAAATGGAAAAACCATAATTCGCCGCCTGAACGGCGAGACATAACTGAAGAAATGTAAAGATAAATGCAAAATAGCCAAGTACTGTGGCGAGTGATAGCGTTCCACCCATACCAAATGCTTTGAGTAATTCTGGTGGATAATTTTCGAGCATTTTATCCAGTAACGTCGCATCGGTGCTAAATGCTGGGAAAAAGGCCATAAAGCTCACGAGAAGCAGGACGATACTGGCCACCCAGATCAAAATAGATTTAGCATACATTTTAAATTCGTATTTGAATACATTGCCCATGTTTTCACCCACTTTTACGTATAGTAATGCATGAAAATTTCCTCAAGCGTCGGTTCTTCAATGAGCACATCTTTCAGGTTTTCTGACCCAATAAGATGCGTCATACGGTTGATATCGCCTTTATAGAAGAACTTAAGTGCCTCGCTATCGTTGCTGACATTGGTGACGCCATCTATGATAAGATGCGTAAAGTCGCCACTCAGTCCACGCAGGGTGACTTTTTTATAGTTGTCTTCTCGTAGTGTTTTGATATCGTCCACTTTGATGATGGTGCCGTCTTTTATGATAGCGACGCGGTTACAAAGTGTTTGCACTTCCGCTAATATGTGAGAAGAGAAAAAGACCGTTGCGCCGTTTTTGTTTTCACCTTCGATGATGTCGAAAAACTTCTTTTGCATAAGAGGATCTAAACCGCTTGTTGGTTCATCTAGAACAATCAACTTTGGTGAATGCAATAAGCCTTGAACGATACCCACTTTTTTCTTGTTGCCATAGGAGAGGTCTTCAATGCGTTTTTTAAGATCGAGTTCCATAATCTCTGCGAGCTCATGCATTCTAGCGGTGCAATCTTTCGCATAAAAACCTTCCGTATATTTTAGTAGGTCGAGGACTTTCATCTTATCATAATAAAAGACTTCGGAGGGCAGATAACCCACTTCTTGTCGAATTTTTGGCCCTTCTTTGGTACAGTCCATACCGAAGATCTTGGCAGAACCACTCGTTGGGAAGATGAGCCCCATCATCGTTCGAATTGTGGTAGATTTACCGGCACCGTTTGGCCCGATAAAACCAAAAATCTCCCCTTCTTTAACTTCAAGCGTGACATTTTCAATGCCCCTCGCCTTGCCGTAATACTTGGTTAAATTTTGCGTTTCGATAATGTTCATCTCAATCCCCCTTCACAATAAGATCCATAGGATTCATAAATTTTTTATAATTTGAAAGTACGGAGTTGACTTGCGCTATGCGTTCATCAAAACTGCCATTTAGAACAAAATAGGGTATTTTGCGCATCTTGAGTTCGCCAATAATCCTGTGATGATAGCCGTCATATGGCGTATTGCTTACAAATACGAGATCATACCCCCAGTCTTTATCACAAAGTTTCAATTCTATACCTTGATTGACCTGTTTGTGCGTTCGCTTAGAATTGATACCCGTAAGTATGGCACAAGTATCTACGAAGAGATATTTGTGTGCCTCTAGAATTTTGATTTCCTGGAGTTCCAGTTGTTTTTCAGCGATAGTCGCGAACTCAGTTTCTTCAAGTAAATCGTTTTTATTGTGTTTTTCACGGTAATAGGCTTCGTAATCAGGGACATACATGGTTTGGTAAGCATCTGCAAGTGCCATCGTGAGCTCTGTTTTACCCGTCTTAGGTGCACCTAAGATGGCAATCGTCGTTATAAGGTCCTTATAGACGACTGGATCTAAAAATGCTCTTAAAGTATAGGCATCATTTCTAATTTCCGTTCCGGATATAGATATGGCGTTACGGTCGATGTCGACGATGATGTTTTTACAATTCAGTGCCTGACTCATTCTATCCCCATAAGACTCACTTGAGAAAAATGCGTCAATAGTTAAGCCTTCAACGAGAGACAGAACGAATCGTTCGTGTTCTTGCTGGATTTCTTCGGACCATCCTATATCAGTTGGCACATCCCAACCTTCGATGATCATCGCTTCGGGATATAACTTTCTGAGCCAGTTCGCACGCATATTGAGCGGAATGTCGGTTTGGTATGGCGCATCATATACGATGACGACCATATGCTCGACTTGTTTGTATGCCGCTTCCATCAAATAGTGATGCCCTTTGTGAAACGGTGCAAATTTCCCTACTGTCAGTCCGATTTTCATTTTTTCAATCAATGCGTACCGCCATTGATGCGTTCCTGTTGTATCATAAGTCCTCCAGTTAATTCAAAGGGTTAAGTGTGTTTGATTCTAAGAAAGATTTTAAAATATCATTTGAAATGTCAAGCGCCTCAATCCTGTTTGCAGCCGGTGCAATGATCATGATACCGCTTTCATTGTTCCAACCGTTTAACAAAAGTGCGAATTTAGAAAAGTCTTCATCAAAGAACAAATTCCCAAATGACTCGGTTTTGCCATCTTTGATTTGTGTGACCATGGCACCAAATGTATCGCTTGTTTTTGATTTCGAACAGATATATACGTCGCCATCGATGTATATTTTACCTGAAAAAACGGTGCCCGCAACGAGTCCTTTTGTATAAGTCCCTTGAAGTTGAAGTGTTATCGACGTTTCATCAACGCTATTGCCAAGTTGAATTTTCATCCCGGGTGACATGATGTTGATTTGGGTGGTGTCTTTAGCTGTTAGGGCAAATCCAACCGCTGCTAAAAGTAAAATGAGGATCAACAAACGATTCAGATTGATTGCAGCTTTAAAATCAAAATTTTTAGAGATATCAATCACTCCATTCAAATTAAGTTTTGTTATTACCAGAGACCAGGAATCAGACGATAAGGTACTTTTTTTGTATAATTGTAATACCCTTTAAACTGTCTCTGAAGGGTTACATCTTCAAGTACCGTTCTTGCTATTATACCAAGTACAATAAAAACACTTGGAATCAGAGCAATCCATGACCCAAGGATGAGCGGTGTCGCTAAGGTTATGGCAATACTCCCTGTGTATCCTGGATGTCTCACCGTTCGATAAGGGCCATCTGTGATGATGATAGGGTACCTTTCATATTGAAACCTAACAGTCCTTGAATAGTACGGATTCATTTTTATAGCCCATAAGATGACTAAAACACCTAACAACAGTAAAAGTAACGCGATAAGTATGATTTGATGATTAACCCACGACCAACTAAATCTTTGATCGAGCCCCGCTATAAGACAAACTATTAGTGGCCCTATGATGGTGACGAAAGGTTCAGTCAACAGGTCCCATTTAATAGTGCCGTCATGATGCATCGACCTTATAATAAGGAGATCAGGATGTAGCACAAGGCGCGTACCAACGACGATGCTAAGCAATATTAAGGCATATAGCCACGCCATAAACCACTGTAAGGTCCCTGCAGCTAAAAAAAGGACTAGACAATTGGCACTTATCAAAGCTAAATTTATCAGCCACCATTTTTTAATACCCACCAAATTTACCCCTATCTAATGTTATCTATTATCTTTTTTTCTTCGAATAATGAGCCACTGAGACTGGTTTTTTGTTTCTTCTTCGTGAAAGGGATAAACCGCCGAAGCCACTACTGATGACAGACATGTAGAACCCCAAATCGTACCACCAGCCAGAATTGTTGACTTCATAGATGTTGATAGTGTCTTTGAATAGTCCAAGGACGAGTGAAAATGGTGCAATCCAACCGTGCCAAATCGCCCAAATAAAGCCTGCGGGATTATCTGGTGTGCTTGTGCCGTCGCCTGGTACACAACCAGTCAAAGTTGTTACGGCTATTATTGCTAGGATTCCAAGTAATAGTGCTCTTTTTTTCATTTTTTATGCCTCCCCTATTGCTTTTGATCATATTTATATTATAATGAATTTTATTGCGGTTCCAAAGAGAAACATTTGAATTTAGCCAATTATTTGTATCATATGACGGGTTAAAGTCCTTTTTATGCTATACTTTTATAAAATGGGCTTAAACGATTCATTTAAAATGAGGAGAAAGTATGCAAAATTATAAAATGGCCATCGCCTATGATGGCAGACGTTATATGGGATTTACCATGAAGAAGGAGAACCAAGACAAGAGTATTCAGGGCAAACTCGAAATGATCCTGGAAAAACTCTATGGCGAATTTGTAGAAGTCATCGGTGCCGTTAATACAGATGCAGGTGTTCACGCTAAGCATCAAGTGGTTAATTTCGTCGCAAAAGATGATCAAATGCATGCTAAAGAGCTTCACGCCTATTTCGAAAAATATCTAACCGATGACATTATCGTCCTTTCCGTAGAAGCGGTGGATGAAAGATTTCATAGCAGATATTTGGCTCAACGCATCACTTATGAATATCGACTATGGAAAATGGATGCGCCAAATCGCCCACTCTTTGAAAGAAACTATGTCAATGTGATGGTGCAAAAACTCGATGTAGCTAAAATGAAAGAAACGGCCATCGATTTTCTGGGTGAACATAATTTCACCCCTTTCACCACCAACAATAAAGTAAAAAACCCCATTAAAAAAGTGTTTTCAGTTACCGTTAAGGAAACCGAATTCGAAATCGTCATTACGATGATTGCTAATGGCTTTTTACTGAATATGGAACGACTTATCGTTGGGACACTGATCCAAGCTGGGCTTGGGCAACTGCCACTTAACACGGTTGAACGCGCATTACATTTTCAAAAGTCTGAATATGTTGGTCATAAATCTATGGCTGGCGCACTGTGCCTAGTGGATGTCGCCTATTCATAAAATGCTGATTCAAGTACTGATTCATGCACGAATTAAAAATCTAAATGGCCGTCATCTTATCTTATTTGATAAGATGCGGCCATTTATTTTTTTATTTAAAAAATGATGAGGTGTAGAATGCCTCTAATCACGATGCCTATAATGGCCGCAATAATGGCTGGTTTAGCTACTTTTGTGACGCGACTGCCAGTTGCCATAAGGACCGCTAAACCAACCGGATCCAGCGGATTGAGCGTGAAGCCAGCAATTCGGTTGAGATCGGTGACAGACATTGCGCCCTCTTTCATCAGATCGAGGATTATTGCCATCATTGCAGTACCACCTGCGATGAATTTCGTGACTATTGGAAGCACTGCAACCGTTGGTATGCCAATCAATGTCAATGTAGGAGACAAGATGACTTCTAGAAAATCGATGACGCCATAACGCTTGAATAGATTGACCATAAAAATGGCAATGATCAATGGCGGGATGGATTTAAGAACGATTGCAAGTCCTGCTTCGCCACCTTCAAAAAGTAGTGGCACCAACTTTTTAGACTTTTCAATCGGTTCCATGTGCACTTGAGGTATTGCTTTATCTGAAGTATGGCCACCACTTAGTTTAAATGCGATAAAACTGGCAATGAGCCCCCCAATCAATGAAGTTGCAATACCGACTGGTATATTGAGACCAACTGCTGCAAGAGGAAAAACTGCATTTGCCTGTGCCATGACCAAAATTGCAGCTAAGGTCGCTGCAATGCCAGCATCTCCGATTGAATCGTCATGTTCCATGATTTTTAGCGTTGAAACTGGAGCTGCAAAGCTTATGAAGAGT
>JBBRVO010000076.1:0-11025 GCA_038246775.1 Peptostreptococcales bacterium
CAAGTTGATTTGCTGGAAGAGGAGCTGTATCACCTTATGGAAGCGCTGCCATTTGTCATTGGGATGGAATATGTTGATGATAACTGGATTCTAGCGGTATGGGAAGCGTTGTTAGCTGTTTTTAAATCGGAAATTAAAAATTACGACGGGACAGTTACGAGATATTTTGCCGAGTATAATGGGAAAATAAATGTCGTGGGTCGGGTCTTCTTCCATTTAGTCGAAAATAAAGATACACAGTATCCCTTTGCCTTTATGGCGACATATTCAACCAAACCAGTTAAAAGCAAAAGGGCCATACACACACCTTTGAAAAATGCATTAGAAGAATTCAGTGGAGATGAGACGAAATTGCTTTCACTCATTTCAACCGTCATAAGGGCAGCAGAGAATAGCCCTTTTATTTCGGAACTACTAGAAAGTGGGGAACTCTTCTCACCACTAAAACTCACAGCTGAAGAGGCATACACCATCTTGACAGAAATTGCTATGTATGAAGAGGCAGGAATAATGTGCAGAGTGCCAGATTGGTGGCGTAAAAGCAACCATTCACTTCGGATGTCGGTCATAGTTGGTGAAAAAGAGCCATCCAAAGTGGGGTTAGAAGCGATTGTGGACTTTTCGCCAACTCTAAATATTGGTGATGAGAAACTATCTGAACAGGAATTAAGGGCTTTTCTAGACATGGCAGAGGGACTCATTCAATACAAAGGCAAATGGGTTGAAATTAATAAAAGAAAATTAGAAGCAGTGCTTCAGGCATTTGAAAAGGTAAAAGCGCTATCGAAAGATGAAGACTTATCTCTTGGGGATGCAATGAGGCTTGAACTTAATATGAATAAGCTGCTGAATATTTCAGCGGATGAAATTGAACTATCGGTAACCAATGGGCAATGGTTCAGATCAATGAAGGAAACTTTGAATCATCCTGATACAATTAAAAAAATCGGCACCGAGCCTTCATTTCATGCGACACTAAGGGCTTATCAAGAAAATGGTTATCAATGGCTAAGCCAGATGTCCCAATATGGATTTGGTGCTTGTTTGGCAGATGATATGGGACTTGGCAAAACCGTTCAGGTGATTGCCCTTTTGGAATATCTCAGAGTTCAGAGGGGGGGGCAGGTACTTCTTATCCTGCCAGCATCACTTATTGGAAACTGGCAGAAGGAAATAGAAAAATTTGCACCTGAAATGTCATATCAGATTCTTCATAAAAGTGATTTGAAAAGTTCGGAAACGCTCCAAATCAGAGACGGTGAATTTTTATATATAACGACCTATGGGATGGCGGTCCGATTGGAAACACTGAAAAATAGACAATGGGATTGTTTGATTTTAGATGAAGCTCAGGCCATAAAAAATCCCGGTACTAAGCAAACAAAGGCCATCAAAATGATTCCTGCAAAGATGCGCATTGCAATGACCGGCACACCGATTGAAAACCGATTAAGTGACCTATGGTCGTTATTTGATTTTTTGAATCAGGGTTTACTTGGAACGACCAAAGAATTTACCGACTTTACAAAATCGCTTGCTGACGATGCGATTGGATATACCAAGCTACGTAAGATGATCCAACCTTTTATGCTCAGAAGGTTGAAAACCGATAAAAGCATTATAGCGGATTTGCCGGACAAACTGGAAATGAAAGCCTATACCACCCTGTCCAAGAAACAGATTGCCCTCTATAAGCAGTTGATTCAACAGATTTCAGTAAAGCTGAAAGAAACGGAGGGGATTGAACGCAAAGGGCTTGTCTTAGCAAGTATCATGAAATTCAAGCAAATCTGTAATCATCCTGATCAATACTTGGGTAGAGAAGAATTTAAATCAGAACATAGTGGAAAGTTTGAACAACTTAAAGAGATCTGTGAAACCATCTATGAGAAAAGAGAACGGGTTCTGATTTTCACACAATTTAGAGAGATGACAGAGCCAATTTCAGATTTTCTAAGTGGGATATTTTCGAAAGAGGGGTTTGTGCTTCATGGGGGTACCCCTGTGAAAAGGCGCAATGAGATGGTGGAACAGTTTAATGGAGAACATTATGTGCCCTATATGGTGCTTTCTCTTAAGGCTGGCGGTGTTGGGCTTAATCTGACTGCTGCGAATCATGTCATCCATTTTGACAGATGGTGGAATCCAGCCGTTGAAAATCAAGCAACGGATCGAGCTTTTCGCATAGGACAGACGAAAAATGTTATGGTGCATAAATTTGTTACAAAAGGCACAATCGAAGAAAAAATTGATGCGATTATTGAAGAAAAACAGAAATTGTCAGGAGATATTCTAAGCGGCGGCGGTGAGCAGTGGCTTACAGAGTACAACAACGAAGAGCTGATGAAACTATTTGCTTTGGGGGGTGATTTATAATGCCTTATTATGGATTTCCAAAATATGAATCCGTTGCAGAAAAAAAGGCAAAGGCGATTAGGTCCCTAGAAAAACTTAAAAAGAAAAATCCAGAGATTGAACCTGTAATCATAGAAGGTCGAACACTGGCGAAGAGCTGGTGGGGTAAAGCTTGGAATTTAAATCTTGAGAGCTATGCAGACTATGAAAATCGAATCTCAAGGGGTAAAAGCTATGTTCGGAGCAATACCGTCTTGGATTTAAAAATCACTAAAGGTAAGGTATTGGCTTTGGTGCAGGGAAGCCGGTCAAAACCCTATGAAGTTAAGATTCAAATTGATCCTTTAAAGAGTGAGAAATGGGCGCAGGTTACAGCACTGTGCAATCATAGAATCGATTCATTGGAACAATTGATTGAAGGAAAATTTCCAAAAGAATTAGAAGGTGTCCTTACAGAGAGAAAGTATGGTATGTTTCCATCGCCAAAAGAAATCCATTTTGACTGTAGCTGTCCTGACTGGGCAAGTATGTGCAAGCATGTGGCTGCAGTATTATATGGGATTGGCGCCAGATTAGATCAGAATCCCATGCTGTTTTTTGAGCTCAGAGGAATGGATGGTCAAGAACTTGTCAGAAAATCAATGGAACAAAAGCTGAACAGTATGCTGAAAAATGCAGGAAATAAAAGCAAGAGAGAAATTGCAGATAAGGATATCTCTGATATATTTGGACTATAGAACACGTCATGGAGGTATAATGAATAAAGGAAAAGAGATTATAGAAGAATTAAGATCGGTCATATCGGGTAAAACTTTAGATGCTTTGGTGCCACCCATGGTATTTTTAATTGCATCAAGTTATTTTGATATTAAGGTAGCAACAGTTATGGCGATAGGGTTTTCACTTTTTATTGGGTTGATAAGAGTGTTGCTTAAACAATCAATTGGATATGCCTTTGGTGGTTTAATAGGTGTGAGCATAGCGGCCGGATTTGCCTATATAGGCGGAAATGTAAGCAATTATTATTTGCCTAAAATTATTGGAAGCTTTGGTTTTATGATCATGGCACTTACCAGTGTGATTATAAAAAAACCGATGGCTGCATGGGTCAGTCATTTAACAAGAGGCTGGGATTTGAAATGGTTTTGGAGAGCTGATATTAGACCAGCTTATATGGAAGTAACGCTCTTTTGGACGGTTTTTGCGGGTTTAAAAGGCATTTTGCAAATGACTTTGTTTCTAAAAGAGAATATTTCAGGTCTGTTTTTCATTAACACCTTATTGAGTATGCCGGCGAACATAATTATACTTACCTTAAGCTATATCTATGGCATATGGCGTTTGCATGTGTTGAAAGGTCCAGGTATAGACGAGTATCAAAGTGGCAAAGAGGCTCCTTGGAAAGGCCAAACAAGAGGGTTTTGATAATACAGCGATATTATTGTGTAATTACAATTATAGTGTGGTACAAATAAAGTAGACAAATAAATTAGATAATTAAAGTAGGTGATAAGATGGCATTAAACAAGCAAATTTCAACACAATCCACACATACTGATACAAGAAAATTTATTACATCAATCTTGTTTGGTGTTTTAGGTTTTCTTTTATCATTGCTATCCATACAATATATACAGCCACCTTATTATATCCATCTTCAGTGGAGCTTTCTTTTCCCTCTCCTAGTAGGAAGAGCTTATGGTCCGAAGTACGGTTTTATTTCAGGGACTTTGGGATTAGGTGCTTTTTTTCCTTTTCTATTATGGCTAAATAATGGTTGGCCAAATCTGATTACGGTTTTTTTGTATATCATCTATTTTGTTTTATTCAGTTATTTTGATCGCCTATATGAGGAAAAAAAGAAAGTACAATACCATCCTCTTGTGATTTTCATCCTCTTTATTACCTTCAGTTCCTATCTAACTTATTATGGCTTTTTATTTTTGTTTCCTTTAAACCCACCTTTTTGGACTGATAACGCGTCAAGTTTTATGGCGATCTCTATCCTCGAAGGTATTGTTGTCAAAGAAATCATACTTATGAGTTTTGGACTAATAATAACTTCTGCGATTCTAAAAATCAACCCTATTAGACAGTTGCTTGGTTTATCTTTATTTGAAAAATACGATAAAAATTTTAAAATACTCATCTTCTCTTTACTCGGAGGACTAATTAGTTTTATCGTTATGATCCTATTTTATCAAATTTTCATCACACAAACTTTTCTATCGAGTATTTTTCCTTTCACGTCGCCATATGACCTTGTTAGCCTTGTTGTACTTGTTTATTGTAGCGTGATTGTCGCTTATATCGGGATGGAGATATCCGAAAGAAGATTTGATTTAGTCATGACGCTTAGAAAAAAAGAATATCAAATCACAAGCATTAGCAACAATCTACAATCTGGTATGATTTATCAAGTCATTATTCATCCGAATGGTAAAAAACAGTTTACATATGTTAGCCAATCGGTGAATCATTTATATGGCGTTACGCCTGAAATGGTTTACAAAGATTCAAATCTTATTGATTCACGAATTCATCCAGATGATATTAAGCGACATATGGACGAAGAAAATCGTGTCATGAATTCTCATGAAATCTTTAAAAGTGAAATTCGCATTCAAAATCCAGATAATAGTTATCGTTGGAGCGCCATTTCATCACTGCCAACACTTATGAAAGACGGCTCGATTTGTTTGGATGGTATTGAATTTGTCATAACTGATCAAAAAGAAAAACAGGCCTATATAGAATATATCAGTGAGCACGATCATCTTACGAATCTTTATAATCGAAGGTATTATGAACAGGCGCTTAACAAACTTGACACAAAAGAGAGTCTGCCTTTCACTTTAATCATGGCAGATGTCAATGGGCTCAAACTCACCAACGATGCTTTCGGTCATGATAAAGGTGATGAATTGCTGGTTGTAGTTGCCAATGTGCTAAAAAGTGTTTTCGATGATACGACTGTCGTCGCAAGAATCGGTGGAGATGAATTCATTATTCTACTTCCGAATACTTGCTTTGAGAAGGCCTCTGACACCGTTGAATTACTTAGAAATCGCCTTTTACTATCCGAATTTAAAAATGGTATCGTCTCTGTTTCTTTTGGGGTACATACGCGCACTACTCTAGAGGAGCCCCTCGAAGACTTATTTGTTATGGCGGAAGATCAAATGTATCGCAGAAAACTTTCTGAAGGCAATTCAATGCGTAGTGAAACGATAAAACTTATTATGTCCACACTTTTTGAGACGAATGCGAGAGAGGAACTACACTGTGAAAGGGTCAGTGAACTTTGCAGACAAATTGGTTCTGCCTTAAATTTGAGTGTTGAAGATATTAAAGAATTATCCATGGCAGGGTTATTACATGATATTGGTAAAATTGGGATTAGCGAATCAATTTTAAATAAGGATGGACAACTTACATCAGAAGAATGGGTACAAATCAAGCGCCATCCAGAAATTGGCTATCAGATATTAAAATCAATCACTGAATTCGCTCAGATCTCCACTTATATTCTGTATCACCATGAACGACTCGATGGCTCTGGTTATCCTGTTGGCCTCTCTCAAGAAGCCATTCCCCTTCAATCAAAGATACTCTTCATTGCCGATGCGTATGATGCAATGACTAGCGATAGAACCTATCGACCGGGAAGAACACAAGACTATGCCGTATCGGAGATAAAAAAATACATTGGCACACAGTTTGATTACGAAATCGCTAAGGTATTTATTGAAGACGTATTAAAGCTAGAGTTTTAAATGATTTATGCAAAGTCAGTCCTTCGGAGGTTATTATGAGTAAAGTTTATGTGTCAAATTGTGCGTCCTATGAGAACGAGAAGGTGAAATCGGTTATTCTACAGGCGTTGACTCAAATGGGAGGCCTTGAAACTTTTATAAAGCCTGGACAAAAGGTACTTTTAAAGATTAACCTCATCGGACCCAAAAAAGCCGAAAAAGCGGCGACAACCCATCCAGAGTTTGTACGTGCGGTGGGTCAAATTGTGCAAGCTGTCGGTGCACAGGTCTTTGTAGGCGATAGTTCAGGTGGGGCGATTGCTGGGATGGCACCCACTAAAAAGAGCTTTACAGTAGCAGGGATCGATAAAATTGCCGAAGAAGAAGGATTTACGCTCATTAATTTTGATGAAATCGGTCCAGTGGCTAAAGACATTGAAGGTAATTATACTAAAGAGCTCTACCTTACAAAAGCGATTGAAGAAATGGACGTTGTGATAAACTTACCTAAGATGAAAACGCACTCTATGGGCGTTTATACAGGTGCAGTTAAAAACTTATTTGGCGCAATTCCAGGACTTCGAAAAGCAAAATATCACAAAGACGCGCCAAATCCTGAAGCGTTTGGCGACGTTTTAGCGGATATTCATAAAGCGATAAATAACATGCCTCTTCATATAATGGACGGCATAGTATCCATGCAAGGAGAGGGCCCAACGGCCGGCACCCCTTATCCGGCTGGTAAAATTCTCATATCTGAAGACCCACTGTCGCTTGATCGTATCGCGATTGAGATGATGGGCATTCTGCCTGAGAGAGTGACGATTCTCAAAGCGAGTATCAAAAGAAACATTGGCGAATGGCAAAGAGATAAAATTGAAGTGATTGGTGATTTTGAAGTACTCAAAAATTATGAACTGCCTAAGAACTATCGCACCAATGCGGTAAGAGATTACACAAAAGTGGGTGGTGTCATCGATTTTTTTAAAGTTGTCCCGGTGGTCAATCAGAAAAAATGTGTAAGCTGTAATTCTTGTGTGGACGGCTGCCCGGTAGGCGCCATTGATCGAGAGACAAAAATAGTCAATGATGCGATTTGTATCGACTGCCTTTGTTGCCATGAACTCTGTATGGTTGAAGCGGTGGAGCTGAAGTCTAAAAATCAGCTTACGAACGTTGTAAGGTTTGTTGCCAATTTATTCTATAAGTAGCCGTCATTCGTATTGAAAATTACCACCACTTTGCCGATTGCATTATTAGTGATCAACAATAGGGTGGTATTTTGTATTTGGGTTTAATTGATGGTATGTGGTTTTATAGGGTGGTTTAATTGGTTATTAATGGTTGTGGCGTTTCTTATTTGGTGAATCAAAGGTACTTTTATCACTGGCATCATAATTGCGTATAGTATTAGTGAGTGAAATTCGAATTAAGGAGAACACTATGAAATCTACTTCTGAAGCGTTGTTTAAATTTATAACAGAGTTTTCTTATAATGTTGATAATATTAAAATGGATATGCTGGACATTGATGTTAATGCGGGAGAGCTTAAATCGGTATCTGGTCATCAGATGCAGAATGTCAGCGAAATGTTTACTCAATTTGAAAAAATTACGAAAGCGTTTCATTTTTTTTCTTCGGAGAGCGAGAAATTATCTGGAGATTTGAAAAAATCGCAGAGTATGCTTATAGACAAAACTGGAACCGCTTATGACAGTGCGATAAAACTGAAAGAAACAACGGCAGAACTGCATAAATCTAAAGGAGACGTTGGGGCATTAAATGATTTGGCAAATCAAGCGGGTACTATGATTGATAAGATTAAACGGATCAATTCACAGACCAATTTATTGGCTCTAAATGCGTCTATTGAGGCAGCTAGAGCAGGCGAATATGGAAGAGGGTTTGCTGTTGTAGCGGACGAAGTGAGAAAACTGTCATTAGAGACGGATAATGTCACTCAAAATCTAATGCGTTTTGTAAAGACGTTAAGCGTCCAAGCCGATTTAATTGAAGATAGTATGACTCGAATTGTGCAATCAATTGAAGTGGATTCGCAAAATGTCATTGATACGATCAACGAGTTGGAAGTGATTAAAACGACCTTTAGTTCTGTCGTTAAAAGCAATGATATGATGGATGAATTAAAGCAGGTCTTGACACAAAGTTTTGAATCAACAACGGCCAATGTAAATGAATTCTTTACTGCGTCCACCATGATTGATGAAAATGTCAATGAAATTAAAACACACCTTGAAGATCAAGTTGGAGAAATTGATCGATTGAATCGTATGATGGGAGAAATAGAAACAACAAGCTTTACCCTTCTTGAAAATGAAAACAATTCAAAAGACGAAATCGTTATTGCAACGTCGCCCTATGAGCCATATATTATTTATGAAAACGGAAATTTTAAAGGCATTGATATAGATATGATACAGAAGGCATTTAAAGATTTTGGCAAAACGATTAAATTTCAATTGGTGCCATGGGATACTTCTTTAAAAATGATAGAAAAGAACTTGTCTAATGTTTTGCCGACGATTAGTTATAGTGAAGACCGTAAAAAAATACTATACTTTAGTGACCCTTACAGAACACAAAGCGTATATGCCTTTTATGGATTGACTGATATTAAAACAGATATAACACGATATGAACAACTCAGGGATTACAGCGTTGGTGTGGTTAACGGATACAGTTATTTTAAACAACTTAGAGAAGATCGCAAACTCACTAAGAGTGTCGTCAGTAGAGATGAAGTACTATTTAAAAAATTAGTAAAAAATCAATTAGAGATAGCCGTGCTGAATGAAGATGTTGGTGATTATTTAATTAAAAAGCATGGATTATCAGCTCAAATCAAGAAATTTTCACTACGTATTATCGAAAGAGAAGGTGCCGAAACGCGTCTTGGCTTTTCAAAAGATGATGAAGGCAGGAAATTATTAGAGACCTTCAATAAATTTTTAAGACACTAACAGGTTGAGACTGTTAAGCTAATTTGGATGGAGGAATGAACATGATAAAATTAATTAAAAATGCAACGATTTACAGTCCAAAATACCTGGGTAAAAAGGATATTCTTATTGCAAATAATAAAGTGGCAGCTATTGAAGATCATATTATACTCGACAGTGAGCTAGTAGACGTTATCGATGCTGAAAACAAGCTGATCTTCCCAGGGTTTATTGACAGTCACGTACATCTATTAGGCGGTGGTGGAGAAGGTAGTTATAGAACTAGAACGCCAGAAATTATGTTGACGGACATAATTGTCGGAGGTGTTACTACGGTTGTAGGGTGTCTAGGCACAGATGGTATTACGAGAAGCATGGAAAGTTTGGTTGCGAAAGCTAAAGGACTTGAAGAAGAAGGGCTAACAACTTATGTGTATACTGGATCTTACAGGTTGCCTCTTAAAACCATAACAGATTCTATTCAAAAAGATTTTTTAATGGTGGAAAAAGTTATAGGAATCGGTGAAGTTGCATTGTCAGATCATAGAAGTTCAGCGCCAACAATCGATGAATTTGCTAGAGCCTCTGCTGATGCAAGAGTGGGCGGTATTTTATCTGGAAAAGCGGGTATTGTAAATGTTCATTTAGGGGATGGCAAAGAAATGATGGATTATCTGCTATTTATGATCAAAAATACTGAAATTCCAGCGTCTCAATTTCTCCCAACACATGCCAATCGCAATAGAGAGCTTTATAAGCAAGCACTTAATTATGCGCGTGAAGGTGGTTATATAGACTTCACAACATCTACAGTCCCACAGTTTATTGAAGAGGGCGAAGTCAGAGCTTCGGATGCTTATTACCGAGGTATCGTAGAAGGCGTTGATGCTTCAAATATGACCTTCTCCTCTGACGGTCAGGGCTCATTGCCTCAATTTGATCAAGCGGGCCAACTTAAAGGACTTGACGTTGGAAAGGTGTCTTCACTATATGAAAGTGTCAAAGAATTGATTGCTAATTACAATATGGATATTGAGGAAGCTTTGAAGCCTATTACGACAAATCCTGCCAAAATTTTAAAGCTCAAAACGAAAGGCGAAATTGCAGTTGGATTCGATGCAGATCTTGTATTTGTTGATGCAAAATCTTATGACATTCAAGATGTATTTGCTAAAGGTGTCCACATGATGAAGGATGGCGCGTTTCTCGTTAAAGGGACATTTGAAAAATAATTCAAGAAGCTTTTTTGAGAATTAAATGAGATGCTGTATAATAAACTTGAGTTTATTGTACAGCTTTTTCCATAGGAGGCGTTCATGAGAAATATTGCATTAATATCGGGATCAAATGAAACATCTAAGGCCTTATATAATCAATTAAAAGATTTTATTCCAAGCGATATTCTTATAGAGTTATATATCAGCGACGTTGGGATTAAAGAAATCAAGCCGTGCGAAGTTCAAATTTTTTCAAGTAGGGCGCTTTTTGAGGAAGTTGAAAGTAAGGGAATTCTGGATAACACAGTCCCTAAAATCATCGGTAATAGAACGATAAATTACGATTATTTAGATCTCGTTGTTTCCATACCAGATAAGACGAATGTTTTGTTGGTCAATGATCTTGAATTGTCGGCGAAAGAAACCTTTCAGGCAATGGAAGAAATCGGGTTAAATCATATAAATTTACAAATATACTATCCAGAGTCTAAAATAGATACCTCAAATTATGAAATCGCAATTGCACCTGGCGAGATTCAATATGTGCCGCTGCATATTGATAAAATTATCGATATCGGGTCAAGAATCTTTGATTTTAAAACCATAGCAAAGATATTGATACATTTAAATCTCCTTGAGGTTTCTTCAGGTTCTTTTTCAAAAATGTATCTTGAGAAAATCATCAAAATCGCCAGAGGACTCGCGCAATCTCGAAATGAAGTTGTAAAACTAAACAA
>JBBRVO010000077.1:0-10779 GCA_038246775.1 Peptostreptococcales bacterium
CGGATGAAATAATCCAATTGAATTGCTGCCACCACCGACGCAGGCCACCAGATAATTTGGCAATTTGCCTTCTTTCTCAAGGATTTGTGCTCTCGCTTCAATGCCTATGATGCTTTGGAATTCACGTACCATCAAAGGGTATGGGTGTGGGCCAACGGCAGAACCAAGTAAATAATAAGTGTTCTCGCAATTTTCCACAAAATCGTTTAAGGCAGAATCAACCGCATCTTTTAAGGTTTGTCTACCGCCTAATGCAGGAACAACCTTGGCGCCTAGGAGACGCATTCTAAATACGTTTAATTTCTGTCTTTCCATGTCTTCTTTACCCATATAGATGATACATTCCATTCCAAACAGGGCGCATACAGTTGCCGTTGCAACGCCGTGCTGTCCAGCGCCGGTTTCAGCGACAATGCGTTTTTTACCCATGCGTTTTGCAAGTAGGGCTTGTCCAATACAGTTGTTAATTTTATGTGCACCTGTGTGATTCAAATCTTCTCGTTTTAAATATATTTTCGCGCCACCTAATGCATCACTTAAATTTTTCGCATAGGTGAGCGGATTGCTTCTTCCGATATAATCTTTCTGTAACGCGTTGAGTTCTTTGAGAAATTCCGGATCATTTCTATACATTTCAAAGGCATCTTCAACATCTTTTAAAGCTTTTTCAAGCATTTCAGGTACAAAACGGCCACCGTGTGACCCAAAAAATCCATCGTGTTTAATCATTTGCTCGCTCATCGTAATCCTCCTAATTTTTGGCCCAAATCATGGGCATAATTTGTGTTGCTATGAAACGTTCACTTTTGCCACATGATTAACCTCCTGAAACTTGGATTTTAAATATAAAAAGCCCTCTACATGTTATGTCATGTAGAGGGCGAATTAACGCGGTACCACCTCTGTTTATAGCAAAATCGCTATAATCTCTTTCAAATACAGAATCCTAAAGCCATTCGATATTTTATCTCGATAACGGGAGAAACCCGTGTCGCCTACTTAAAGTTCAGCTTCCACTCTAGAGCCCATTCAATTTATTTTGCATGATCAAGCTTCCACCAATACTTGACTCTCTATATATGCGCATTAAATCTACTCTTCTCTATCTTTGCTTTTGTTATACTATTTTCAGTAGTTTACAATACTAAATTCAATAATGCAAGCTTTATTTACAAAAAGTTATCTCGTTTACATTGTTCTTCTAACAGTATAAACTATGGGTGAGGTGATTTTATGTACGAAATAATTGCGATGACAACTAAATATGTTTTAACATTTGTCATCTATCTGTTTATATTTAATATTGCAAAATTGATTTATTTAGACATTAAAACGATGACGGTTTGGGAAGATTCAAAAATTACGAATCCACATCTAAAACTATTGTCTGCCATCGAACAAAATAGTAAGGACACGGTCACTGAAATTTTCCCACTAAAAAATACACTTACTGTCATAGGGCGTTCGTTTAACTGTGAAATCGTTATCTCTGATCCCCATATTTCATCTCAGCATATACAAATTGAAAGAGACAAACACGGTTTTACAATTGCAGATTTAGGTAGTGTAAATGGGACTTATGTCAATGCTGTAAAGCTTACGAATCCTGTCTTATTAAAAGAGGGCGATGAAATTTTACTTGGCATTACAAAACTTGTATTTTCTGAAGGTGGGGACCTACATGGATAAATTTGTAACGGTTAAAGCAAAAAAAACGCGCCCTATTTCACCCGTACATTTAGTGGCGCTTATCGATCTATCTTTATTTGCACTACTCTCTATTAGAAGTGGTATTTTTGAACCTTTTATTTTGATGCTCGGCGGATGTAAGGCAATACTCACTTATTTGACCTACATGATTCTCAGAAAATTTAAAATGGGTGATACCTATATCGCTTCGATTGTTGCACTGATTTTGAGTTTGGGTCTTGTGATGCAACTCAGGTTATCTACTGAAATAGGCGTGAAGCAATTCATATGGTTTTTAATAGGCATGGCCGTATTTATTGGTACGAGTTCTATGTATCACTTGGTGCATAAACGCATTAGATCTATATGGTTTTTTTATGCGTTAATGATTTTTCTATTTGTACTGACTCAACTAATAGGCGTTCGAATTAACGGTGCTAAAAATTGGATTGTATTAGGAAAATTTTCATTTCAGCCTTCTGAATTCATAAAAATTCTATTCGTATTTTTCATGGCATCATTCGTCTCAAATCCTGAAGCTCTGCGTATAAAAATAGGTGAAATAGTATCGTCGCCCAAATGGACACTTATGGCGATGGTTTTTGCCTTACTCGGTTTTTTTGTGCTCCAAAGAGAGTTTGGAACCGCACTTGTAATATTTATGGTCTATTTATCCATTGTTTACGTCTTTGAAAAAGCAATTATATATGTTGCGATTAATGCAATAGTTGCAGGTGCAGCGGCACTTTTAGCTATTCAAATAATGCCGCATTTACAAACGAGAGTGGATAGCTGGCTAAATCCATTTGCGGATATTGCAGGAAAAGGGTATCAAATAACGCAATCGCTCTTCGCAATAGGCAGTGGTAGTTTTTTTGGAACTGGTTTAGGCCTTGGATACCCTCATTTCATTCCAAATGTTGAAACGGACTTTATTTTCTCAGCAATTTGTGAGGAAATGGGCATATTTGGAGGCATTGCCATTATTGTTTTATTTATGATGCTCGTATACCGTGGCATTAAAGTCTGTCTAAGGCTTCGAGACCCGTTTACAAAATCACTGGCATTTGGACTGACCGTAGCTATCGGTTTTCAAACATTTATTATAATTGGTGGCGTGACAAGGGTCATTCCACTGACTGGTATAACGTTACCTTTTGTAAGCTACGGAGGTTCCTCTTTAATTTCTAGTTTCTTGATACTAGGCCTACTCCAAGGGCTTTCAGGCGCTATCTTAAGAGAGGAGGTCTTTGAAATTGAAAAAATCGACAACAAATAGCAGAATACTTCATATATTTGTCGTGATCAGTTTGCTTTTTCTAAGTTTAATAGGCTATATGAGCTATTTCGAATTATATGGTAAAGAGCCAATAATGGCGAATAACTACAATAGACGTCTTAAAGCAAATGAAGCGGGCATCGTAAGAGGTCAAATTTTTGATAGAAATGGTGAGGTTTTAGCCGTTACAAAAGTAACGGATGGGATCTCAAGCCGAAGTTATCCTTATAAGAAACTCTATGCACATGTCATTGGTTACAATTCTGATATTTATGGAAAGACCCTTTTAGAAGCGCAATTTAATGATACCTTGCTGGGATTAAACGCACTCGGTCTTATTGGTAATACAGTGCGTCTCGTAACAGGGGAAGATAAAACAGGAAACAATCTTATTTTAACCATTGACCATAATCTACAAGCATTAGCGCGAGACCTTATAGGGGCAAATCGAGGCTCTATCGTAGCCATCAACCCTAAAACAGGTGAGATTTTAGCGATGGTTAGCACGCCAGATTTTAATCCAAATGAATCATCGTTAGAAGAACACTGGGCAGAATTATCAACCGATGCAAACAGCCCACTTCTACCAAGGGCAGTACTGGGGCTATACCCGCCAGGTTCGACTTTTAAAGTGGTAACAGCGGTTGCCGCCATTAAAGAAGGGCTTATTGATTTTAAAGTAGAGGATACGGGCAGTGTTGTAATTGATGGGAAAACTTTCTCTAATGCAGGTAACAAAGCCTATGGTGACTTAACTATGACTTCCGCTATGGCTTTTTCAAGCAACGTTTATTTTTCAATGTTATCAGAGGTACTCGATCCAATGGCTTTAATAAACACTGCCGAAAATGCAGGGATAAATAAAAACTTAAGCTTCGAACTACCAACTAAGAAAAGTCGTATTGACAGCGCTTTAAAAAGTAAAACTGAATTTGCTGCAACGGTTATTGGACAAGGTAAACTTCTTGTTACACCCCTTCAAATGGCACTCATCTGTTCAGGTATTGCAAATGACGGCGTAATTATGAAACCCTACGTCGTTAAAAGTATTTCTGATAAAAATAACTTGATTCTTTCAAATACAATCTCAAATAAATTATATGATTTTACAGATCGCAAGACCGCTGAACTTGTAAAAGAAATGATGATTGAAGTTGTTAAAGAGGGAACTGGTAGAAAAGCGGCACTATCAGGGGTTGTCGTTGCTGGAAAAACAGGGACTGCTCAAAATGAAAAATCAACTGAAGGTGGGGGCAATGACCACGCATGGTTTATCGGTTTTGCGCCAGCGTCAGACCCTCAAATAGCCATTGCTGTCATCATTGAAAATCAAGCTAAAGATGGCGGTCAAATTGCGGCACCAATTGCTAGAAAATTAATGTCATTATGGATAAAAAGTGGGCATTAAGCGTATTCCTGCACCTTTCTGTGCTTAAAAAATATATAAAGCGGGTGATAAATTGATTCGAGAAAGCGAAATACTTACATTTATACGCAACCATTCACTTGAAGACATATTGGCGCATATTGACGATATCCATCCTGTGGATTTTCTTGAAGCGCTAAATGATTATGAAGAAAATCCATTGATAATTTTAGACAAATTACCAGATGATTATATTGCACTCCTCATTGATCACGCTGAAGATGATGAAAAATTTACTTTACTATCACACTTTACACAAAAAAGAAGGGGACACATTATATCCGAAATGTCCTCTGATGAACTTGTGGATCTTCTTGGTAGTATTGAGGAAAACGAAAAAGAAGGCATCATTCTCAATATGAATTCGGCGGATGCTAAAGAAATCAAGGACTTGCTCGCATATGATCCCGATTCTGCAGGCGGCATAATGGCCACTGAGTTTATCGTGATAAAGGAAACAATGACTGTAGAAGAGACCATTAAATTCCTTAGAATCATGGCCCCCACATCTGAAACACCTTACTACATTTATGTACTTGATGACAATGACGTTTTAAAAGGTGTTGTTCCATTACGAGAAATTATCATATCGGAACCGGAAACGCAAATCATCAATATAATGATTGAAAAAGTTATTACGATTCCAGTAGATATGGATCAAGAGGACGTTAGTAATATCTTTGAAAAATATGGTTTTATGGCAATGCCCGTTACGGATGCAGCGGGTGTTATGCTGGGTATCATTACAGTGGATGACATTATAGAAATAATAAAAGATGAACACACCGAGGATATGTTTCGACTTGCTGGCCTTGATGAAGAGGAGAAAATTTCTGGCTCTGTACTTAGCGGTATCAAATCACGTCTGCCTTGGCTCATGGTTAACTTGGTAACAGCTATACTTGCAGCAGCCACTGTCAGTTTGTTTGAAGCCACTATCGTAAAAATAGTCGCTTTGGCGACATTTATGCCAATCGTGGCTGGAATGGGTGGTAATGCAGGCACACAAACGCTCACTATGATTATTCGAGGGATCGCGCTCGGTGAATTGACCTATGAAAACCAAAAGGAAATTCTAAAAAAAGAAATGGCAGTAGGGTTTATCAATGGTCTAAGTATCGGAATTGTGGTTGGTGGACTTGGTTATTTTTGGGTAGGCAACGTAATATTTGGTTTGGTGATCGGCGTCGCGATGTTTCTGAACCTCATCGTTGCTACCATCTCCGGTTATTTTGTACCTGTAATACTCAAAAAAATTGGCATTGACCCGGCTTTGGCTTCAGCAGTATTTGTAACCACCGTTACAGATGTACTGGGATTCTTCTTTTTCCTAGGTTTTGCAACACTAATGATCAATTATTTAGTGTGATGATTACAAACGACGTGTTTATCATAAGGTAATCGGAATAATAAGTCACCCAATAGGTTCGGCAAGGTATTCAATTTCAAAATAATCAAAATCAATCTCTTCGATAAAATGATGGGTTTTAAATTTTGTCTTATTAACTCGATTCATATTAAGTGTGTTATCGCTTAACCAGATAGGGTTTCCAATATCAAATCGATTGCACAAATCTTCAATGCCTTTAGCTAACATCTCATCAAAACTCAGTTCTTCTTTAGTCATCTCAAAAACATAATTTTGAACAATAGTATTCTTTATTACAATTTTTCCACTCAGTCTAAACATTGCTGTCTCCTTCTGCTTCCCGAATCGGAATCTGAATTTCGGTTATGAACTCATCAGATGAATCCGAATAATCGCTATCCACAATATTGTTTTCAATAGAATCGCCCGCTATCTCATAGTTGTTAGTGTCTATCCAATCAACGAGTGTTCTATAATGGTTTACCAAATCTTCATAGGGACCAATAACGGTTAAACAGGCATATAGGCTCTTAGGTAGCAAGACCAATTGCGCATCGTTTTCAAGATCGGTAGAGTCAACTTCAATGAAGTACCTATAATCATTAAAGATGCCCAGTAACATATCGGATTTAGGGATAGAGGTATACACGACACCTTCCACAAGCCAGGAACTCATTTTAAGAAAGTGATCACTGCGTTTAAAAATTTCTTTTACCTCAGCTGAATCTTCTAGACCATATGTTTTTAAGAAGATTCCCCTTCTGGGTTTAAGCGTAGTCACCGTTATTTTATCGAGTTTGGTTTTCGCATATTCAAAAAGGTCGAGTTTTGAATTGATTTTATGTTTTAAATTTGTAAGTTGCTGAATTTTTAAATCGACAGCGTCATTTTTTTTCTTAAGCATATTGAATAATCGGTCGGCATTTTTATTTTTCATATAGTCTTCTATTTCGCTAAGTGAAATATCTAGATTTTTCAAAAAAAGAATACGACTCAATTTAAACATACTTGATACGTCATAGTATCTGTAATTATTCTCACCGTCATGTTCGGGTTTAAGTAAGTTCATTTTATCGTAATGTCTAAGCGTATCTGTGCTAACATTGAACATTTTAGCCAGTTCACCAATAAGAAATTTATCTTTCATAATCATCGCCTCTCATGCTTCTCATGCCTCTCATTGTAACAAACATCTACTATTTTAGCAAAAAATAAAATAATGTTTGACCTTGGAGTAACTCTAATGTTTATAGTCAATATATGGCACTAGAAATTAATCTAAAAGGGGAATTCGATCATGAGCAACTATAATGCAGTATTAGGAAGAAATACGGAAAATGCGCCCAAAAATAACGGTCTATATTCACAAACTGTAGCGTTCTCTCATTACAATAATCTTTCAGCTCAATTACCGATCGATCCCAAATCTGGTAAATTGGTAGCGGGTGACGTTACAGCTCAGGCAAAGCAGTGTTTTGATAACATTAAGGCAATTTTAGAAAGCATCGACCATGTGATGAGCGATGTTGTCAGAATTACTATATTTGTTACAAATATCAAAGATTTGGACGCTGTAAGCGCAGTGTATCAATCATTCTTCCCATGTTATATGCCGACACTTACCATCGCCGCAGTTGCAGCTTTGCCGATGCATGCAATGGTGCAAATAGAAGCACTTATTTCTAACGGGGAAGGGTCTATTCCAAACGCACCACAAGCAGGCGACCTCATAAAACTTACCAATAACACATCAAACGCACCAATAAGTCCTTTGTCTACACAAACAGTATCTTTTTCTCATTATAATAATCTTTCAGCGCAATTACCCATCGATCCTAAATCAGGTAGAGTGGTAGCGGATGGCATCAAAGCGCAGACGGCGCAGTGCTTAAAAAATATCAAGGCGATTTTAGAAAGTATCGACGTTCCATTTGACGATATTGTTAAAATAAATATCTACCTTCAAAACCTCTCGGATATTGAAGCTGTCAATGAAGTCTATACGACATTTTTCCCAGACTCATCGATCGCTAGAGCAGTAGCCTATATGCCTGCACGGACAGTCATTGCAGCTTCAGCTTTGCCAATGGGTGCTTTGGTACAAATAGAAGCCGTCGTGTCACACGGAGATGGTACGCCGCCACAACTTATAGAAGACAGACACGGGCTTATCATTGAAGCAAACAATACGGAAAACGCACCAAAAAATGCGCTGTCTACACAAACGGTTGCTTTTTCTCATTACAATCACCTTTCTGCTCAGTTGCCTTTAGATCCTAAAACGGGTGAACTGGTAGAGGGTGGCGTAAAAGAACAGGCGACGCAGTGTTTAAAAAATATTAAGGCAATTGTAGAAAGTATTGACCACGCAATGGACGATGTGGTTAAAGTCAATATTTTCCTTAAAGATATCGCAGATATTGAAGCCGTAGACGCAGTGTACAGAGCCTTCTTCCCAAGTGGTATTCCTGCAAGAAGAACCGTTGGCGTATCCGCTTTACTAAAAGATGCTCTAATCCAAATTGATGTCGTTTTAGGCAATGAAGAAGGGACACCTCCAAAAGCATAACAATAACAAAAGGCACCCTACGCGTTCATAAAATCGCGTAGGGTGCCTTTTTGCTATATTAAACTTCCGAAATGAACTTCCGAAATGGTACCTGTCACCGTTGAAAACGTTACATTTACTTGATTTCATTTTCATCAATTAGCAACGCTTGTATTTGTTCAAAAGGCATTGGGCGATGGTAATAGTAACCTTGGATGTGATCGCAATCCCTTGATAAAAGATAGTCGGCTTGGTCTTTTTCTTCGACCCCTTCAACGGTGATCATATACCCTAAGTTGTGCAATAGACCAGTAAGGTAGTCCATGATAATTCTTGCCTTTTGATCATGAGGCAACTTCAGGACAAATGAGCGGTCGAGCTTGATGATATCCACATTAATTTTGGTCAGATAAGATAAAGAGGAATAGCCCGTCCCAAAGTCATCGAGTGCCAAGCTTATGCCCATCTCATGAATGCGTTTAACAATACTGTTAGTCTTTTGATAATCTTGAATAAAAACAGTTTCGGTCATCTCAAGTGCAATATGTCTCGCTGTTATTTCATATTTTTCCATGACGTTTTTTAAAATTTGAATAATGTCATCGTTAATAAGTTGAACGGGTGAAATATTAATATTCATAACAAACTCAGGTGTCGTAGTGAGAATTTTTTTTAAGTCACTGCAAGCTTTATGAAGAATATGCTTGCCAATGGTATTTATGAGTTCAGTTTCTTCAGCGATTGGGATAAAAATATCTGGATAAACCATAGAGCCATCTGGTTTAAGCCATCTTGCCAATGCTTCAGCGCCAATAATTTTTCCCGACCTAGCTTCAACTATTGGTTGATAGTATGGAATAAATTCTGCGTTTAGAAGACCTTCTTGCATTTCCTTTTCCAGTGCAATACGGTTTGTAAAAATTTCTTTTTCATTTTCAGTATAAAATTCCAGTTTCCCGCGACCTTTACTTTTGGCTAGATTTAGAGCCAAATCAACATTTTGAAGGAGTTCACTGGAGGTCATTTCAAAAGCATTACCAAAGGCTACGCCAATGCAGACACTGATATTAATAGGCGTTTCAGTGATGTCGAAAGCTTTTTCAAATGTGGATTGTAGTTTTTCTATGGTGATGTAAATTCGGTTGTGATGAACCATCTTATCGACTATCATAACAAACTCATCGCCACCGATGCGCGTTAAAGTGAGGTCACTATTAAAAATTTCAGTGACTCTATTTGAGATTTCAATAAGAATCAAATCGCCTGTTTCATGTCCGTATTGGTCATTAATTTCCTTGAATTTATCAATATTGAAAGCGATTAGCGCAACTTGTTCTGGTCCTTCTTCAAGACTTCTTGAAAGTCGGTCAATAAATAATTCTCTTTTTGGCAGATGGGTGAGAGGATCATAATATTTGTAGAAGTTCAGTTCACGTTCAAAGGCAAATTGGGAAGACATATCGCGAATAATTGAGCCATATTCATTCTTAGAAATTTCAAAAAGAGATATTTCACATTTTATCTCCTCATTCGATTGATTTTTATGAATCCAATCAAACCTGGTTATTTTACCTTCCGAAGCACTATAAAATAATTCTTCCCCATATTTATAGGAATCTCTGCCATTTTCCTGAATAGGTGCAGATAAGTCCATAGGCGTTTTGCCAATAATGTCTTCTTTAGAAAGATCAAACAACGTCTCAGCTTTTAGATTACAATCGGCGATTACGTTTTTTTCGATTAATAAAATAGCATCAGATGAATTGTTGAACAGATTCAGATATTTCTTATTGTTAAAATCATCTGTTTGCTTTTGAATCGCAAAATTAAGGACAACCAAGCTGAAAGTTAAAAGCAATGTCAATGTAGTCGAGATGATATAACCAACAACAAAAATCGCCTCTTTATATTGAAACACTATAAAACTCATAAGATGTAAACCATAGAGTATAAAGAGCAAAGCGGAAATTTTGGATGCATGAATATATCTAAAAATGGAACGAAACCAAATAATACCAAGTGTGATGAGTGAAATACCCATAAAAGTATAGCCAATGCCTTCAAGGCTCTGCGTTTTACCAAAGTATAATGCGATTAAAGGGACACTAATCAAGATGGTCAGAAAAAGGAAGCTGAACCATTTGAAATTTTTATTATTCATTGTTGCCAATGTGGCTCGAAAGATAAAAAATACGGTTAGCAGTAATAAAGCATATTTTAATAGACTATCAATTGTAGGATAGTTGCCAATTGGGTTGATTACGGAGAGAACAATTAGGAAAAGATAGGTGTTAAATGCCAAGCGAATATCCTTAATATAGCGAATTTGTCCGTATCGGTACAAAATGGATAACACGAAAACAAGAACAAGTACTATGACAATTTCCAGCAATTGGCCAAATAGCAATAGAGACATAAGTTATCCTTTCTTCATTGAATGGATTTGAATTCAAATCCATGTGACTACC
>JBBRVO010000078.1:0-10653 GCA_038246775.1 Peptostreptococcales bacterium
GATATTTCCGGCATCCATTCCGGTTTGACGATGTTACCGTCTTTGTCCATAATTTGAATCATTGCATCTTTTAGTGGATCAAAATTCTCTAAAAACATAATTGCCCTCCTTGAAAAGTTGTATGGATGGTACATAAATTATCTATATTGCCAGTTGACTTTACCGTGCCATTCACAAATTCATATAGATTGTCGTCTTCACCTTTGAAAGTGAAATTCGGCGTCTCACCGAATACCCATTCCCACGATGCGTGCCGGTTCATAAGCTTTGTGATGGCCGGTTCATGTGCCTCAAAGACTTCGTGCATCGTCAGGTTTGTAACCCCGTAAGCATTTGCACTGTAAAAAGAATCGACGATGGCGTTCATGACATCAGGTACTTTGATTTCCGGTTTCAATTGTTTCAAATTGACGACCTGACTCGGTACAGAAGGGATGCTTCTGCTTCCTATAAATCTGCTTTTAAATACGTCGTCATTGACTTTGAGGCTATTCCAAAGTGTTTCTAAATCCACATCGATGAGCAGTGTGCCGTGATGTAGTCGCCTCATTCCCTTGAGGTAAAAGGCACTGCCTGAAACTTTTTTGCCATCTACGGATAAATCTTTCCGCTGAGAAACGGATAGCGTGACGCCAAATTTTTCGATGGCGTCTTTTATAATGCCAAAATGCGACGTCTCATCATAGATGCTGGCATGTTCGATAAATGAATAATTGATATTGCCCGCATCGTGATACACCGTTCCACCACCTGAAACCCTTCTCAGTAACTGGATACCCTTTGACTGTGCAAAGCACACATCTATTTCTCTAAAAGGATTTTGATTGCGCCCAAAAATCACTGCAGGGTCATTAATCCAAAGAAAAAGAATCTGCTCATAATCGACATAAGTCGTGAATAGAATCTCTTCAACTGCATGGTTTATATAGGGGTCCTTTGAGTTTGATAGTATGATGCCTCTTTTTTTCATAACCGCTCCAATAAATAATTTTGTATTTAGTCATGTTATACCCTTAATATTCTGAATATAACACTAATGAGAATTGTTCTCAATTTATTAACACGATGCAACCTGACTTGAATACGCAAAGACTACAAAAATAAAAAAGTCATCTAACGACTACTCTTTGTTAAAGAGATGCGTCAAATGACTTCTATTTAAATATTTTAGTAAGTGCCGATTTTCCCCTTTCACCTTCAAGCGCAGCACAATTTAAAAAGGCAGCTTCATCTGAAAGCACGGCATCCGTATTCTGTCCGAGAACCATAAAAAAGACGTAATCGCCAAAGCTAATTACCTTGGCTGCTTCAATCTTTGCCGTCTTCGCAGTATCGTTGCCATTTTCTCGGATTAATTTCAACCGAAAGTGTTCCAAGTGCTCAGACACTTCTATGCTTTTGCCTTTTTTTGCCTCAATTCCAATGAACACATCCACATGAGACGACATCATGGCTGATTCCGCTATAAAGGCATCCACGTCCTGAGCAGATACGCCGCAAAGTACTTCCAAACCGTCTAAATCAATCCTCTTGCTAGGTATGTAAAAGTCACCGTATGCCTCTTTTACGGCATCATAGGCTTCCTGGAGTAAAGACGTGTCATCATGTTTTGAGTTTGTCCAAATCGCAACCGTTAAAGCCAAAATGCACAGGCATAAAATGCCAAATTTAATGAAGCTTCGATTCACAGGAACGTCACCACCTTTAAAAGGTATGACGTTCCAACGTGTTAAAAAGTTCCACTAAATGCGTTTTTTATGACGGTGGTATTTATTTTTTTCGTGATACATCTTTGATTCTGCAAGAGCAAACAGTTCATCTACCGTTTGTAGTTTGGTATTTTTCACTTCAAACCCTAGGGAAATGGAAAGTGGGCTCGGACCAACTTGAGCAGCTTCGCAATCTTCTTGGATTTTTTGAAGCGTCTCTAAGATGTAAGCCTCTGTCGTATTTTTAATCAAGATCGCAAACTCATCTCCACCCAATCTAAATACTGGGTTTCCATCTGCATGTCGCCTCATAATATTGGCGATTTCCACAAGATAGTGATCCCCTACCAAATGGCCGTGCGTATCGTTAATCGCCTTTAAATAATTCATATCGCCCATGATCAAGCCTATTGGTTGTTTGAGGTCATCTTGATTGTAACTCTCTGTCAAGTTACCAAAGTAACGTCGGTTATAAAGCCCTGTAAGCGGGTCATTATAACTGAGATATTCAAGTTCTTGCGCTTTTTCACTGATGATGTTCTTCTTTTTTGCATTAGATATCGCGATAGCAACATAGGAAGCAAGCGCTTTAATCACTTCAAAATCCGCAGCAGAATATTCGAAAGGTATATAACTCTGCATCGTTATGAGTCCGATACAACGGTCTTCACTTACTAGTCTGCAATAGATGATGCACTTAGTCGAATTTTTCTTGTCATCACCAATTGAAACATATGTCATATTTGGCAAATAATTTTGAAACTCAACATCAAAAGATTTGATGAATAGATCTTCTTCATTATGAATACAGTGTGAGGCTAATGATACGCGATCGTTGACGTCTATTTTCTTAAGCGGTAGTGATTTGCCGTTTTCTTCAAAATAGTTAAAATCAATCATACCCGCTTCTTGATCATAAAGGGCTAGCCCGAAAACATCCACACGCATGAGCGCATAGATGGAACTTCTAAGAATCTCATAAATCTGATTTATGTCCATAGACGAGGTCAATTGCCTTCCAATCAGGCTGATATGTGCGACATTTTTGAGTGTTTTTTCAAGCTCGGTGGTCTTATTTTTCAGCTCCACGTTTCGAAGCAGATTAATTTCGGCTTCGCTTCGTTTAGATTCGTCTTCAAGACGCTGCTTCAAACCTTCAATTTCTTCTTTAATCTCCTGATTAGACACTTCTTCGGTTATTTGTGAATAGCGCTTTTGATGATGTAATGCCGCTTTATAATCGCCTTGAGCTTCGTACATCTTGGCAAGATTTTGATGACAATCCTGCTCAATGAACTTGATCTGATTGGCCTGTGCATAATCCAGTGCTTTATTGATAAAGAGCTCTGCATTGTCATAATCGCCCAAGCAGACATAAGTTTCGCCTATATTACTGAGTACGATTACTAGATTTGTTTGAATGGCATCGCCATACAAGCGTTTGTAAACGTCATAAGCAGCCATAAAATACGTTAGAGCCTCTGTATATTTTAGCTCACAAAGCATGACAAATGCATAATTGTTGTAAAGATCTGCTAAAATCTTAGAGTTTTCTAATCGATCCTTATACCCAAGGGCATTTTGTAGTAGCTCCATCGATTTTTCATAATCGCCAAGTGATGTATACACAGAGGAAAGATTGACAAGCGCTAGGATGACAAATGAAAAATCTTCAAGGTCATAGCTGAGGTTAAAGCTCTTATTAAGTGCTTTTAATGCCAAATCATATTGCTTTTCCTCGCGATACACGACACCGAGATTGGAGTAACACTGAAATTTAGACATGGCATTGCCATGTCTTGTTATGTATTGAAGTGCTTTATGAAGCATTCCTGCAGCCAGGTCTGGCTTGCCCGTGATTAAATGCCCTCTTCCAAGCAACAAGATATCTTGTGCTTTTTCCAACGATTCGATAGGCGCGTCAAAATCCACTGAATTCATCAAGTGGCTAATGAATGATTTTGGGTTGTTATCAAGTTCTGAAATCCTCTCTAATAAATGATCATCTCGCATGTAAACCACCCATTTCGTTGTATTTTTATCATTATATCACTTTTAAGAGTGTGTCACAATCTTAATAGTTCTGTAAATTCTTACAAAAAAATAAGAACCAAGGAGAAACCCTTGGCTCTTGATTCTTATCTAAATTAAATCTATTGACTTATTTAAGTGTTTCAACAAGCACTCTGTTTTTGTAAGCTTTTTCAATTGACTCTAAAAAGAATCCGTGACCATCATGTAAAGACATAGTTGCGCCAGTGATAACGTCAGCAAGAACTGCTTTTTCAGCGTCAGTTAATTTGTCAACTTTTGCTTGATCTTCTGGTTTTAAAACAGTGCCAATTTTGATTGGTCTGCCATTAACATCAGTGTTTTTGATATACCAAGCTCTGATGTCTGAAGGTGTTTTGCCAATAAAGAATTTTTCAAAGTTAGCCATTTGTTGGTACCACTCAAGGCCAGTAGAAGCGCTTTTACCCATACCATAAGCTTCTTTAAGTTCGCCTTTAGTCATGATTTCATCATCCAATTTAATAGCTAATGCTGCAAGTTCTGCTGCTGTAGCAGTAGCTGCAGGCCATTGGAATTCTTCCATAGCAAGTTCTGTTACATCGATGTCGATTGCTACAATTCTACCTTTTGAGTCAAATACTGCACTTGTAGCAGCAACGTTCAACTGGTGTTTGCCAGCTGATCTCACTCTAAAGTTGTCGATCATACCTAAACCAGCGTATAATTTTTCAGCAACAACTGGTGCAACTACAACAGGCGTTGTAGGTGTAACAGGAGCAACTGCTGCGCCAGCTTTAACCGTGATTTTATCGCCAATTGCAATAACTGCAGGGTTTTTAACTTGTGGGTTTAATTTTACTAATTCAGCAGTTGTTAATTTGTGGTCCATAGCGATTTTCCAGAACACGTCGCCTTTAACGACAACATACATTTCCATGCCCGCTACAACAGGTGCTGAAGTTGTAACTGCTGGAGCAGTAGGTGCCATAGGCGCTGTAGGTGCTGGCGTTGCAGGTGTTGCAGGTGTTTCAGTCCAAGTGCTTGCAGATGTTGTCGCATCAACTGCAAACGCCGGCATAGTCATTGTGAATACAAGCATCATAACGAGCATTACAGCAAAAAATTTACTTCTCTTCATATTTTTTATCCCCTTTATCTTTTTTGAATCGTTAAATTATTATTAATCATAATTAAACGCTTCTACTAAAAATTTTATCATATAACAATATAAAATCAACACATATATAAAAAAAACCCCACAAAGTGGGGTTTAAATTGATTAAATCTTACTGAATCGTTTGACCGCCAACAATCGTTGTTAAAACATCGATTTTAGCAGCGTCTTTAACCGCTTGTGTATCGTAGATGATGCTTCCGGATACTGAACCTTTAACCGTAGTGAAACCAGTAGCTTTCACGCCTACATGGATGTCGCCGTTTACGACCATTTCAGTCATTTTGAAGTTTGGTGCATTTACGTAAAGATCGCCATTGAAGGTACCTTTTTCTAGTCTAGCACTTGGGCTACCGATTACGAGCATAGGTGCTGTCAGTGTAAATCTTCTTGTAACGACTCTTTTTTCATCTTGGCTGTAAAGCGCGATTTTTCTATCGATTTTTTCGCCATTTTTGAACTCGCCCATTAAGAACAAGTTTTTATCGGTAGTTACGTCGTTGCCTGCGTAGATGATCCAAGTACCGTCTTTAGAAATGTTGTTCAAAAGTTGCGCTTCATTTCTAAAAAGTGACGGTGAAACCACTGCATCTGGTTGCGTCAAGATTTGCTCACCAGTGATTGTGCTTTTTTCATCTGGTTTAAATGAATCTTTTGCAGCTTGCGTTGTGAAGTAAATGTTGCCTTTAACCGTTGCATCAACCAATTGGAAGTTCAGACCCGTTACATAAACGTCACCAACGAAGATACCACCTTGGATTCTAGCATTTAAGCTAAGAACGGTTAATGAAGGTGCAGTCACAGTAAATCTTCTAGTAACTGTTCTTTTTTCATCTTGGCTATAAAGCGCAATTTTTCTTTGGAAAATATCTGCGCCAGTTATTGCATCTTTTTTACCATTTTTAAAATCGCCCGCTAAAACAAGCGGCCCGTCAAATGTCATATCTTTTAAAGTAGAGATAATCCAAGTACCATTTCCGTACATAGATTTTCTGAATGTGTCGTTGCTATAAGTTAATGAAGCAGACGTTACAACATCAGTACCTTCGATGATTTGAACCAAGGCAACTTCGCCAGAAACTTTTGATGTTGCGTCGATCACTGCTGTATCTTTTACTGCTTGTGTTAAGTAGTAAATATTACCTTCAACGACCATGTCTACTAATTTAAAACCTTCTGCATTAACATGGATGTCGCCGATGAAAGTACCTTTTGAGAGGCTTGCATTTGGGCTTTCGATTGTTAATTTAGGTGCCGTTAAAGAAAATCTAGCCGTCACATTTCTGTCTGCATCTTGCGTATAAAGACCTATTTTTCTTTGGATAATATCTTCGCCTGTTACTTTATCTTTTTTACCATTTATAAATGTTCCAGTAAGAACGAGTTCTTCTTTAGAAACTAAATCGCCTAGTGTTGTTACAATCCATTTTCCGTTAGCTGAAATACCTGCTTTGAAAGCAGCGATATCATTTACTAAAGAAGCTGTTGTTACGACGTCAACTGCTGGTGTACCTTCTACTCCAAAAAGAGCTTTGTTTGTAACTGGTCCAACAATACCATCTGCCACTAAACCCGCTTTTGCTTGGAATGCTTTTACAGCGCTAAGTGTAAGATTTCCAAACATACCATCAGCAGTCAATGAATGACCCGCTACTGATAAATATTTTTGAAGTGTTACAACGTCTGCTCCAGTTGAACCGAAGTAAAGCACTCTTGTGAGTGTTGGAATCGTTGCGCCAGGTGCAGTTACAACTGTCGTTGGTGCAGTAGTCGCTGGTTTTGTAGGTGTTGGAGCCGGTTTAGTAGGTGCTGGAGCTGGAGCTGGTACAGGTTTTACCCAAGTTGAAGCTGACGATGTCGCATCTACTGCGTAAGAGTTGAACGAAACGCCTGGCGCTGCAACGAGTGTTAAAACGAGAACAGTCGCCAGTACTAAAGCTTTAATTCTTTTAGCCATGTTATTACCCCTTATTTATATTTATTTTACGTGGTTCGTTATCTGATTCATTTATTTTTATCTCTTTGTTAATAAATAAACGTTCAAAAATTTAACTCACCACATATTACTATTATTGTAACAAATATTAAATCAAAAGCGAAACTTTTTTTGTTATTAACACGCTTATTTTGTAATGATTTCAAAAGAACACTTTTGACTTAGTTATCCACGTAATTAGAATAAGTCTTTAGTCCTAAATTGTTTAGTATTTTTTTGATTGGTTCAACATCTTCCTCATTTACCAAAAGCATCTCTTGTCGCTTGGCATTAAGCTTTTTAAAAAGAAAATATTGATTGCCTTTCATGGCCATCACTTGATAAAATACCACTTGATCTAACCGAGTGTACCAAACTTTACCCGCATGGGTCTTTGTGACTAGCCCATCAGCGAGCTGAATCATCGTCCATAAAGCAAGCATTTCAATGCCCATCATAATGACTAAAAGTCTTGTTGCTAATGCGTAATCAAGGGCTAGACCAGTAATCAATATTGCGATAGGTATCAACAGACCAAGTGCATAAAATAGGTGCTTTGTCTTTCTTTTGTCTTTAATTCTGTAAAGAATGGTGTCCTTCGACATCACGCGTTTTCTCAAATCGTTTGCAAGTATCATGGTGCATGCAATGACCATTAAACCATAGCTGTAAAAACTACTCTCCATAAATCAATTCCTCCACGTTCACGTTTCCCAATTTTGCCACTTAGCTCGATAAAGTATAGCATATATTTAAAGCAAATAAAACCGCACCATGCTTTTCACACGGTGCGGTTTGCTATGTTGATTTTCTGTGATTCAAACGTCTCGATAAAATCAAAACCAAGCTTGTATCTTATTTTATTTTCATACATGCGATCATCAGCGATTTTAAAGAGTTCATTAAGTGTTGAACCCTCTTCGCCAAATAAAGCAATGCCATAGCTGTATGAGCAGATAATCGGTTTATTTCTATAAGAAATAGGATTTTCACTGAGGTGTTTCAAATGGCCATCGATACGCTTTCTAAGTTTCTCTTGGCTGCAGTTATAAAAAATCCCGACAAATTCATCCCCACCATATCTGGCAAGTATATCGCTTTTCCGAATCAGATTTTTACAACTGGATGCAAAGTGCTTAAGCAGAACATCGCCCGCCATATGACCATACGCGTCGTTAGTTTGTTTTAGGTCGTTGAGGTCAAATACTACAAGTTTAAAGGTCTCATTGTATCTTTCCGCCCTTTCTTTGATACTCTCAAAGACTTCATCAAAGTAATGTCTGTTATATAGACTCGTCAGGCTGTCAAATCTCGACAAAAACGCCTTCTCTTCATATAATAGCTGATTCGTTAATGCAATTTCGACATTGTTTCTGACAAACGCCATAAGTTTGACGTCGTCGTCATCGAAAGCATTGATACAGGTCGAATCGACATTTACTACACCGAAAAACCTTCCTTTTATGTAAATCGGCGCTGAGATAGTCGAACGTATAAAGTCATCTTTCCCCGATGTCGTGTTGATTCTATGATAGTCTCCAAATTCTTTCAAATCGTTAATTTTTGCTATCTGATCTACTTTTTTCCCTATGGCCTTATAAAGAAAGAGCTCTTTGAAAGGCACTTTGAAATCTTCGATACCCTGTTCTTCAAACCCAATCTGCGCTACGGGTCTAAGATAGTCACCTTCAAGTAGCATGATGGTTCCGAGACTTGCATGGTCGATGGCATTTATTGCACTTCTCAGAATCACTTTATAAAGTTCGTGGATGCCTTCCGTCCTTACAATAGACTGGGTCACTTCCAGCATGGATTCCCTTAGTTTTAATAGCCGAGATAGATGGCTTTCAACCCGTTTTTTCTCGTTGATCTCAAATAGATGCATCAGGACATGAGGCACACCATTAAACATAACAACGCGCGATTTGTGTTCAACCCAATAGATGTTTTGTTCTTTTGTCCTAACACAAAGCTCTCCCTGGTCGACATATGTCTCGCCAGATAATGCTCGATTGATCGTCGTTTCAAAGGCATCCACATAGATGGGATTGATTAGACTTAAAATACTCTTTTGATTGAGCGCGTGGACATCATAGCCAAAAATTTGCCTAAACCCTTCATTTACAAATAATACCTTTTGGGCATTCAATATAAGCGTTGGCATGGCGATCAATCGATTAAAGACATCAAAATCGGCGTCAATTAAGTGACTTGCATTCATATAATCATCCTTTATTAATAGGTATTATTACGATTTCGTTACATTGTACCTATAAAGTACCATTAGAATCCAAATTCGTCAATTTAATAATCGAAATTTGCAAAAAAGTAAGATTCACCTTTTGAAAAGTGCTTTATAAATGGCGCTATTCTTATCAAAGTAAGGCATCATTTCTGAATAGTTAATCTCATACCTCGGATACCCTGCGGCATAAGGTGCAATTTCATATAGTGGATAATAGACCTTCATAACATCCGCTTCAAAATTAATATTAAAATTGCCATTTACAAAGGTGTCTAGACGCATTTGCTCTGGTGTGTTTTTATCAATGTAGAGAAAAGACCCTTCATCGGCCATAAACTGGGTATCGATGATCTTTGCCAAAGCTGCCCGCCAATCTAAATCATTTAAAAAGAGAGATTCAAATGGCAATTCTTCTCCCGTCGTAAGGTCGTAGTGACGCGTTGTCAAAATGGAATTCGGATGCGCCGCACCAAAGCCATACCAATAACCCACCGTCTCATAGTTGAGAAGGTTTCCCACAACAGAAAGCGAATAATCAAGCTGAGCCGTATAATCGATTTTATCAATTTGACTATAATCCACCATTTCCTCTGGATTCATGGAAAAATCCGTGATTTGATAGGCGTTCACATTTTTGAGGATCGCTTGGTTGAGTGTTGATTGTCGCTCGAGATCATCTATGGTAAATATGGGATAAAAAACGCTGATGCCAATATAAGGCGACATGATTTGCGTGGTATAAGTTAAGCCATCTAAAAGCATTTCAGATTTAAAGGCGTCATCAAGGGTATTCCCGTCAAGTGACATAGACCAACTCATGCGCCGCGTTAAATCATCTAGGGGCGTGATAAAAATTTTACCGCCCTCCTGCTTTGCCGTTGCTGGAAAATCGAATGTCGGGTAATCCTTGAGTACTTTGCCGTCATCATCAATAAAATAAGAGTGATTGCCATCATTTGCCAAGAAGACTTGATCGCGTACAGGATGCACATAATAGAAGGCAGTATCGCCGTGAACCTCACCGAGGCCGTCAATTAAGTCATATTTGATGACCGAATTGCCATCTAGTCCGTATCCTGGCCAGAATTCTCTTGCCACCGAATAGAGATAATGCCAAGTATCCACGCGCAAAATTAACCCGTCTGGCTCTAAAACGTAGTCTCCTGAGGGATCAATCAGACCATATATCCCCTCTGCCAATTTTCCATAGTACATTTTGTCAGCCGGCGGATCGATTTTGACGATCGCCCTGCCTCCATAAAAATCCGATGCTTCTATAAAACTAGGTTGAATAACCACTTCACCCTGCTTATCCACATAACCAAAAAGGCCTGTTTGTTTATCTACATAAACACGCCAACTTGAACTCAATTTTTCATCTTGTAAAAGTGGGTTCTCGTCACTTCTGACACCGTCTAAAAATGAACAGCCAGATAAAGTCATAGCGAGAACTAGAACAAGCAAACCAAGCAAAATCATAGGCTTCAAAGATATACCAACCTCTCTGTATTGTATCGACAGCTCCATTGTTTTGACC
>JBBRVO010000079.1:0-10506 GCA_038246775.1 Peptostreptococcales bacterium
AGGCGCACCGGGCACCGGCGTGCCCTCGAACACCACGCTGAAGGCCTCCGGCACCAGTTCCGGCACCGAGCGCGCCATGGCGACGAAATCATTGACGACGAGAACCTTCGCGATAATACACCTGTGGTAAAGTTGAATAAATTAGTGACATCAGATATGGCAGATGTTTATGTTAAGCTGGAAGGAATGAACTTAACGGGAAGCGTTAAAGTGAGAGCAGCACTAGGCATGATTGAAGAAGCCGAAGAAAGTGGGAAACTGAAACCGGGCATGACCATCGTCGAACCCACCAGTGGTAACACCGGCATAGCACTCGCGTATATTGGAAAATTGAAGGGTTATTCTGTGAGTATCGTGATGCCAGATACGATGAGTGTAGAAAGAAGAAACATTATCAAATCCTATGGTGGCGATCTGATTCTTACAGATGGCAGCAAAGGTATGAGTGGGGCCATTCAAGAGGCGACGCGATTGTCTCTTCATGAAGCCAATTTCATGCCACAACAGTTCAACAACATCGCCAACAGAAATGCGCATTATAAAACGACGGGCAGAGAAATTATTGATGACTTTGCCGAGCTAGATGCCTTTGTTGTATCGGTTGGCACTGGCGGTACAATATCGGGAGCAGGGGCAAGGCTCAAAGAACATTATAAAGCGATTGAAGTTATCGGTGTGGAGCCGGTGGAATCACCCGTTCTTTCAGGCGGTGCACCTGGACCACATAAGATCCAGGGCATTGGTGCAGGTTTTGTACCCGGCAACTATGACGCGACAGTCGTCGATAGCATTGAGCAGATTAATAGTGTAGAAGCTTATGAAATGACAAAGCGCCTATTTGAAGAAGAGGGCTTGTTTCTAGGTATCTCAAGCGGTGCAGCAATACTAGCAGCCCTTAGAGTGGCTAAAAGACTCGGTAGTGGCAAAAAAGTGCTGGTTATCTCACCAGATAATGGCGATAAGTATATCTCAAATAACGTGTTTATTTAATTAGTTTTATATAAAAAGGAAGGTCAATTATGTTTAAAAGTGCGCGTGCGTATCTGAAGTTTATAAAAGAAACCGATCCAGCGGCGCGATCTTATGCCGAAATTTTACTGCTCTATCCCTCTGTACATGCTTTAGCGCTATATCGCGTCTCGAATTTTCTATTTACACACAGGATGTTTTTCGGGGCTAGATTTCTCTCGCAACTGGGTAGATTCTTGACAGGTATCGAGATACATCCGGGTGCGACAATTGGCAAGTCTTTGTTTATTGACCACGGCATGGGCGTCGTCATCGGAGAAACGGCGATAGTCGGTGACTTTGTGACGATTTATCAGGGCGTGACACTGGGAGGCACAGGCAAAGACACTGGCAAAAGGCATCCGACGGTAGGTGATCGCGTCACCATCGGCGCAGGGGCAAGAATACTGGGACCGATACACATTGCAGCGGGTTCTAAAATTGGTGCAGGTTCAGTAGTACTCACCGACACGAAAACAGAATCTACAGCGGTAGGTGTTCCAGCAAGAGTAATTGGGGGCATTGAGTCATCGGTAATTCCCATCCATAGTTATAAAGGTAGGTACAATGTCTACAACGACATGGTGATATAAAAGTAACGCATGTTACAGACTTGGATGATTTTTCGGTTTATAATGAGAACATAAATGAGCAGTTTAGCGCATGGTCGCTTATAAATCGGAGGTCTATAGATGAAAAGAAATGTTATTGAAATCAATGAAGATAAATGTATTGGATGTGGTCTTTGTGCCAGTGCCTGTATGCAAGGTGCCATTGAAGTGGTTGACGGAAAAGCGCGTTTAACCAGCGACTCTTATTGCGACGGACTTGGTATGTGCTTGCCTAAATGTCCGGTTGACGCGATACACGTCGTTGAAAAAGAAACGGATGCATTTGATGCATCTAGAAAGAATATCAAAGCGAAAAAGGAAACACATAATGAAGGTTTAGGTTGTGGGTGTTCAGGTACGGCAGCGAAAGCATTTGAACGGTCGTCAATGGTGACACTGGATATGGCTTCACCTGCTTTTCCGAATACGATGAGCAAAACGCCAAGAGATTCAGAAGGTACTTTGATGGCAACCTCAGAAAGTTTCAGTGTGCCATCAGAGTTAATGCAATGGCCCGTTCAACTTAAACTAATCAGCCCTAGTGCACCTTACCTACAAAATGCCGATTTATTGATTGCTGCGGATTGTACAGCATTTGCTTATGGCGATTTCCATAGAGATTTCATCAAAGGTAAAGTGACGGTCATAGGATGTCCCAAACTTGACGACAATCAATATAATACGGATAAAATTGCTCAAATTTTAACAGAAAGTAAAATCAAGAGCATTACGGTTGTGCGTATGGAAGTGCCGTGTTGCGGGGGCATGATTCAAGCTGTCAAAGCGGCAATGTTGAAAGCGCAATGTATCGTGCCATATAGCGAAGTCACCATTTCTACAGATGGTAGAATTATATAATTGATAAAGGGTATTGCCGGCATTTTTCGCCTGGCAATACCCTTTTTTTTGATAGATGATTAAATATCCATTTCGCCTCTGTAGGCGCATCGGCCACCTACTTTAATACTTAGGCCATCTAAGCCCTTGACTGAACGTGTATAGATGGCGCTCGTCTCGCCCATAGTTTCCCCTTGAAGCACTCTAAGTTCCAAATGAGGGGCATCACGATGCAAATAATGGTGCAAATAGGCGGTTAAAGCACCATTTGACGTCCCTGTTGCCGATTCTTCATCGATGCCATAAAGCGGTGCGAAGTTACGCGCGTAAACCTGACCGTTTTCATATGAAAACGCGTGAACGCCAATAACGCGATGTGACCTTGATAAATCGGATAGCAATTCAGGGATAACTATCAGCTGGTTCAAGGCATCACGAGAAGCAATCGGCAAGAAAATGTCTTCGAGTCCAGTGCTCCAGATATCTATGGGAAGGCTGGAGTCAACGGCTGCATTTGGAAATGCTTCGCTGAAGGACGTGTCAAAGGTGAGGCCTTGTTTGACGATGAGTGGTTGTGTCTGCGCCATGGTAACCGTGATTTCATCCGCATCATCCTTGCTAATCTGTATAGCAAGAAAGCCCGCTTTAGTATTTTGAATACAAGTATCCGTCGTGAGTATCCCCTGTTTTACAAGATGCCAAAAACTTGCAATCGTTGCATGTCCGCAAAGTGGCACTTCATCGGTAGGTGTGAAAAATCTAAGATTGTAGTCAGCGCCTTCGGTTCCTTTGCTGATGAATGCCGTTTCTGAGAGGCCAACTTTTTTTGCAATGGCTTGCATATCATTTTCTGAAAGCGCGTGTGTTAGATCTAAAACGACACCAGCGGGATTGCCGCCCTTTTCTTCATAGACAAAACTATTGATGATCCATACTTTCATGATCAGCCTCCAATTCGGATTTATATTTGACATAGATATTGAGTGTCTCAAGGTAATTGAGTATGCTACCAGAACGTTCCTTCTTAATCAGAAAACGCTCATCCATAGCCTTATAAGGAATTGAACGCCTTTGAGATGCTTCTGGCCCATGGTAGTAGGGGGCAATTACTTCATAAGGCATCAGGAAGTATTGATCGTTGAATTTGAAATGGATGATAATAAATGCAAGGCCACCCTGTTTATCAATATCACGCATATAGTCTATCTGATGTTCGTGAATGTTTCCAAGAGGCAAGCTTTTTAAGTTCGTTTCTTTTGCATCAAATGCGACACAGACACCTTGAACGATACCGATGAAATCTACCGTTGATTTTTTTTCGAAAAAGCCCTTTGTGACCATCCCTTGTGAATCGATTTCAACAACTTTTATCGGCGTGCTGACTTTATCGACTCTGCAGAGGCCAAGTTGATGATAATATTGGTTTGTATAGAATAAAAGATCTTCCAATGCATCGCCACGATGCCCACGTTTTCCCCACATAAGACCCTCCTTGCCTAAGTCTATCAGAAAAAAGACAACCTGTGAATAATGAAGAAAACTTTGTGGATAAAATTGTGGATAATGTGCATAACCGAACAATTAAAATTTATGATAGTGGGATATGTCGTGTTTGTTTTGAAAAACGCCCTGTCTTTATGAATTAATCAGTCAATTTGTTAATGAATGTTCGACATTTCTTTACAATTTGTTCACAAATGGTCAAGTCTTCCGATAAGTCAGGTAATTCTGTGTTTACATAAATCAACAGATTTTGTGGACATTTTGTGAATAACTTGTTCACAAACAGTTTACAGCTTTTTTGTGCCGAATGGATTGACAAAAAGTTACGGTAAAGGTATGATTAAATAGCAACAGACCCCTATGCGGGGGGTGGAGGATAATTTGAAGATAGCATTGACAGAAACGGCAATTAAAAAACTGGTTGGCGATCTTGATAAAAGATCGAGTTATCGTATTTCCATCGTCGCCTATGGCTGAGGTGGTCCAACTTTTGCACTTGTTCCGGGTGAACAAGAAATGGATGATTATATAGAGGTGTATGAGGGTATCAAAATAACCGTACAAGATAAGATCCTTGAAAAGTTTGTTGGATTCAGAATCGACTATTCAAATTTCTTCTTGACGCGTGGCTTCTATATTCAAGCTTTAAATTATGGCTCAAAATGTTAAATAATAAACTAATGGAGGATCAATTTATGAAAAATGTAGTTATTTACTCAAGCAACACATGTGGTTATTGTACAATGGCAAAAGAATACTTCAATGAAAATAATGTTGAATATACTGAAAAAAACGTATCGACGGACCTTGAAGCGAGAAAAGACCTCATGTCAAAAGGTTTCATGGGCGTTCCGGTCATCTATGTTGAAGATGAAGTGATTCAAGGATTTGACAAATCAAAACTCGATGAATTGTTAGGTTTATAAGACTTTATAAGACTTTGTAAGATAAGCCCTTATTGGGCTTTTTTATTGTAAATGTTTGTGAAAAAAATCATTATCTATAAAATCCATGGAGGTTTAAAATGGCCAAGAAAGTAATTATTGTTGGAGGGGTTGCAGGTGGCGCAACGGCAGCTGCAAGGCTCAGAAGAATGGATGAACAAGCCGAAATTATCATGCTTGAACGCGGGCCGTACATATCGTTCGCAAATTGTGGTTTACCCTATTATATCGGCGGGTCAATCGCGGAGAGAAGTGCACTTTTAGTTCAGACACCAGAAGGCATGCACGCCAGATTTAACATTGATGTGCGCGTTGAAAATGAAGTGCTGAGCATCAATAGAGAGAAAAAAGTCGTTGAAATCAAGGACATCCCAAACAATCGCGTTTATGAAGAAAGTTACGACACACTTATACTTTCTCCTGGTTCGACACCACTTAAGCCACCGATTCCGGGGATTGACGCACCAAATATATTTTCGCTGTGGAATATCCCAGATGTAGATAGAATCAAGAGTTTTGTGGACAATGTGAAGCCTAAAACCGTAGCGGTTATAGGTGGCGGATTTATTGGGCTTGAAATGGCCGAGAACTTATACGACATAGGAATGCAAGTCTCTGTCGTCGAGATGGCCGATCAAGTCATGGCGCCAGTAGATTTTGAAATGGCTCAAATCGTTCATAAACATATGAAAACAAAAAAAGTTGGCCTTTATCTTGGCGATGGCGTTAAATCTTTTGACTATCACAATGGTGCAACTAAAATACAGCTTCAGAGTGGCAAGCAACTAGAAGTGGATATGGTTATCCTGTCTATCGGTATTCGTCCACAAAGTGAACTGGCGAAAAATGCTGGTCTTGAAGTGAATGCTCGAAATGGTATCGTAGTGGATCAATACATGGTCACTTCAGATCCAAATATCTATGCGATTGGCGATGCCGTGGAAGTCACTGAATTTATTGGCGGAGGCAAGACGATGATTCCGCTTGCTGGACCTGCGAATAAGCAAGGTAGAATCTGTGCGGACAACGTCTCAGGTAAAAAAGTACCGTTTAAAGGATCTATGGGTACGTCAGTAGCCAAAGTCTTTGATTTGACGGTTGCAGCAACTGGAATTAACGAAAAAACGCTTAAACGCGATGGAAAAATTTACGGTGTGGATTATTATACAGTACTCGTCCATCCAAATTCACATGCGGGCTATTATCCTGGTGCACTTCAAATGACTTTGAAGGTGATTTTCAACATGTCAGGTAAAGTACTCGGGGCTCAAAATATCGGTTATGACGGTGTTGAGAAGCGCGTGGACGTCATTGCGACAGCTATCAGATTTGGCGCAACCGTTTACGATTTGGCAGAGCTTGAACTCGCTTATGCACCGCCGTATTCATCGGCAAAAGATCCGGTGAACATGGCAGGTTTTGTGGGTGAGAATATATTAAAGGGCATTACGAAACCATTTCAATGGCATGAATTTAAAGAGATAGATCCAAGCATTCTCATTCTCGATGTCAGAGAACCGATGGAAAGAGAAATGGGCTTTATACCGAATTCTATCAATATTCCTGTGGATCAACTTAGAGAACGCATGGTAGAACTCGATAAGTCAAAAACCTATGTCGTTTACTGTGCGGTCGGCATACGCGGTCATGCGGCTACTAGAATCCTCATGCAAAACGGATTTGAAAATGTCTACAATATGATTGGTGGATTTAACACCTATGCAACCGTATTGTGTCAAGACAATGGCGATGCCTGTGGTGGTACGTTATCACAAACAGAGGTTCACGTTTCAGAAACAGGTGATGTCGAACGAGATGATAAATATCAAGAGGCTCAAGAGGATGCAAATGCACAAATCGTAAAAGTTAATGCCTGTGGTTTACAATGTCCAGGGCCAATCATGCAAGTGCATAAAGCACTTGAAGCGATGAACCCAGGTGACATCTTGGAAATTAAGGCAACAGATCCTGGTTTTATGAACGATATTGGCGTATGGTGTGAAAAGACGAACAATACCTTGCTCGATTCTGGAAAAGAAGAAAAAGCGTTTTATGCACGCGTTCGAAAAGGCAGAAAAATAAAGGCACAAACGCCCTTAGAAGTCAAAGACGACAAGACGATGATCATCTTCAGTGGTGAGTTAGACAAAGCAATAGCATCACTCATCATAGCCAATGGTGCGGCTTCAATGGGTAAAAAAGTGACGCTGTTCTTTACGTTCTGGGGACTCAACATCTTAAGACGCGATGAGAAAGTTAGCGCTAAAAAAGACTTCTTGGCTTGGATGTTCAGCAGTATGATGCCTAGAGGGACTCGGCGCCTTGGTTTATCTAAAATGAACATGATGGGTATGGGTCCCAAAATGATTCGACTCGTCATGAAGAAACACAACGTTGACTCACTAGAAACACTTCTTAAAATGGCGATGGACAATGGTGTCAGAATGGTTGCTTGTAATATGTCTATGGATTTAATGGGCATTACTGAAGCAGAAATTATTGATGGTGTGGAATATGGCGGCGTTGCATCGATGCTTGGCGCAGCTGAAGATTCTAACATGAGTCTATTCATTTAAATGGAGGGTACCATGTCTGATCAAGAGCAAAAGAAGAAAATTATCAATCGCCTTAAGACGATTAAAGGACATATACAGGGCATTGAGAATATGGTGGAATCAAATAAAAACTGCGACGAAATTCTCGTTCAAGTCGCTGCAGTCAAGCAATCCATTCACAAAGTAGGGCTAGCCATTATGGAATCTCATGCTTCTCAATGTTTCGTAGAAGAAGAAAAAATGGATAAAGAGAAAATGGAAGAACTGATCAAACTGATTTTCAATTATACAAAATAAGTGGAAAATTTGAGAAGCCCAGAGGGTTGGATGTTGACATCCTAACCTTTCTGGGCTTTTATTCTACGTAAATTTGGTGTATGATGGATACGAAACGAAATAAATTAACGGTTTTAAGTGAGGAGAATAAGCTATGAAATTTAAACGCATGATGATCGTATTAACCGTAGTAGCCGCAATGCTTTCAATAACAGCATGCGGGTCAAAAAACGACGGTGACGCGACAACAGAGGCACCTACAGAAGCGACAACAAATGCGACGCTAAAGGAAATTGATTTTGATGCTGAAGGCATTGCAACAAAATTTCTTAGCGACTTTCAAAGCGGTGCGTTTGATGCCGTAATAACCGACTATACCTACACGGATGATATGAAAGCACAGTTCACAAAAGAAGCGATAGCTTCGATCTCTATACAAATAGTGCAGTCATATGGTGCCTTTGTAGACACATACGGCATGAAAAGCGAGCAAAAAGAAGACTATCACATCGTCACCATAGGTGCCAATCATAAAATTAAAGACTTGGCCTACAATGTCGTGTTCACTTTTGATGGGAAAATAGCTGGATTTAACTATCAGGAGATTACTTCAGTAGAAGACTATTTTGATAGTAAAATTAAAGGTGCCGTTGAAACTGAAGTAACCTTTGGAGAATCCGATTTTCCGATTGTAGGTACGCTCAGCATTCCAGAAGGTGATGCCGGCCCTTATCCAGTTGTTGTTCTAGTACATGGATCGGGTCCAAATGATCGTAATGAATCCATTTATGGCAACAAACCGTTTAAAGATATCGCAAGCGGTTTGATCAAACAGGGAATTGCCGTGCTCAGATATGACAAAAGAACCTTTACACATATTGAAAAATTCAACGATCCGGCAATCATAGCTGACTTTACAATTTATAACGAAGTCGTCGACGACGCCAAGTATGCAGTAGAATTTTTATCGACTTTTGAAGGCATCGATAAAGGTAATATTTATGTCATTGGCCATTCACTTGGTGCCAATCAGGCGCCGAGAATTGCCAAAGACAATGATTTGGTCGCCGGTATTGTTCTATTGGCCGGCAACGTTACGCCGCTTCAAAACCTCGTCGTCGCGCAGTATGACTATTTACTTGGACTCGATGGCTCTATGAGCGATAGTGACAATGAGCAGCTGCAAAGCGTTAAGAAGGCAGCTGATTTGATTACATCTGATGCCATGACACTGGAAACGGATATGAGCGAAACCATGGGATTACCTCCAAAATATTGGATGGCTATTAAAAGCTATAACCCAGTGGATGAGGCAAAAATGCTCAATATCCCAATCCTCGTCATGCAAGGGGCGAGAGATTATCAAGTGACCGTTTCAGAATTTGAAAAGTGGCAAGCGCAGCTGGGAGAATTGGGAGAGTATAAATTATATGACGACTTAAACCACCTATTCATGACGGGCAAAGGCATGTCTAAGCCAGAAGACTATACAACGGCTGGCAACGTATCGGAACAAGTAATTGTCGATATCGCCGACTGGATCAAGAAAAATTCAAAATAACCCAAAGGTATAAGGTCAAAAAAATGAAAAAGCGTACGAAAGCCAATTTTATTTAGGCATTTCGTACGCTTTCTATTTAAAATGAATCATTTGTAATCATTTGTAATCATTTGTAATCCTTTTCATAATGCTTCAAACTCTGGGCGCTTTAGCCCGCCTACCACAGCTTTCTTAAGCTTTCCAGATTTAGATATATTGCCCATCAATATGCCACCGACAAGGACATCTCCCACATAAAAGTATTTCTCAAAGTGTTCGGCATCGCCCTCTTGATGAACCGAATAGGTATTGGCAGGATTGCCACCAACATCACCGATGGAAAAGAGCCTCATATCCATGCCGTGGTAGATGTTGAAAGGTACAACAGGTTCGTAAACGGCTTTGACACCAGCGGCGTTAAGTCCGGCTATTTTTCCTTGTTCCACTGCTTCTGGCCATATGGCATAGTTCATACCTGAAAATTCCGCACAATCACCAGCTGCATAGACGTTTTTTGCGCTCGTTTGCATAAAGTCGTCTACTAAGATGCCTCTATCAATACCGAGACCCGCATTTTTAGCCAGTGCGACGTCAGCTCGAATGCCAATTGAAAACACGACAAGATCGGCATCTAGTACTTCACCCGTGCTAAGCAGAACGCCAGAGGCTGCTTCGTTCCCTACGATTTCCTGTGTTTGAACGCCCTTGATCACTTTGATGCCAGTAGCTAAAACTTTCTCTTCGAACAGGGTCGATGCTTCTTCATCGAGCTGTCTTGGAAGCAGTCGCTGCATCATTTCTACCACAGTCACTCCGATATTGAGTTTACGCAGTTGCCAGCCAAGTTCGAGCCCTAAAAGGCCGCCCCCTATGATGACTACCTGTTTAGCTGTTTTAGCCTTGTGTTTGATAATCTCGGCATCAGAAAGAGTCCGAAGGTCTATGACGTTGTCTTTTTTAGAACCAGGCATTGGTGGTATGAAGTTTTTGCTACCTGTACAAAGGATGAGCTTGTGGTATTCCAGTGATTTGTCATCTTCTAGCATGACCTGTTGATTGTTCGTGTCAAGCGTTTTCACTTCTGTTTGGTATAAAACATTTATCCCATGTGCATCATACCATGCTTGTTCATGGAGATAAAAACGATTTGGAATCTCGCTTACGCTGATATATTCTGATAACATCGGTCTAAAATAAGCAGGTGCCGATTCTGTCGTTATAACAGTTATGTC
>JBBRVO010000080.1:0-10398 GCA_038246775.1 Peptostreptococcales bacterium
ATCACGTGGTATCAAGTCTCCTTCAGTTGAGCGACCACGCGTGTTAATGCGCGCCATGGCCGTATCGACAGAGACGTCGATGTATACCAGCACTTGCGGCGGATTGATATGCGCAAGCATATTGTGGAGTAAATCTCTATAAATGTGAAATTCGTCCTTAGTCATTTGCCCGCGTTCGTGGATGGTCTTGGCAAAAATTTCATCACCGTATATGGAGCGGTCTAAAATCGCAAAGTCCCCCTCCGCTTCGATGCGTTTAATGTCTTTGAATCGATCGTTGAGAAACATGACCTGTATGATTGCACTCCAACGCGTCTGATCTGCGTAAAAAAGATCGAGCATACGCTGTGCCAGTGAGTCTTTGCCATCGTCCTTGAGTTCTTCGAACAAAGGCACATTCAGCGATTCGCTTAAAAATTGTCCTACAGTGCTTTTTCCAGCACCTATAATGCCATCTATAACTATCGCCATGTTCCTGTTTACTCCTTTATCCATGTAATTTTCACTATTTGTACACGTATACTCAATCGTCATAAGCGCACCCTACTTTCTGATAATCGTACCGCCGCCGACCAAATATTGATCTTTGTAGAATACGACTGCCTGTCCGGGTGTCACTGCACGCTGTGGTTCATCGAAAACGACATGGATAAGCCCCCCTACATAGTCTATAATGCAAGGCGCTGTCTTCGTACCATACCTAATTTTCGCTTCACATCTATATGGCTGGTCGATGCCTGCCATATAGATAAAATTGATAGCTTTTGCCCACAGTTCTTTTTTGAATACAGCCTCATTTGACCCTAAGACGACACGGTTAAACTCAGGATCTATATCCACGACGTACATTGGCTTACCAAAAGTCAGACCAAGACCTTTACGTTGACCAATTGTATAATTTACGATGCCTTGATGCTTACCCAGTTTATTGCCTTCAGTGTCATAGAAATCACCGTCAATGATTTCAAAGTCCCCATTGCGCCTTAAAAATCCGACATAATCCTGATCGGGCACAAAGCAAATTTCCTGACTGTCCGATTTTTTAGACATCTGCACGTCAAACTGAGCGGCGATGGCGCGCACCTCTTCCTTGGTTTTGAAAGTCGACAGCGGCATTAAAATGTGCTGTAGCTGCGCCTGTGTCAAGTTGTAAAGTGCATAGGTTTGATCTTTCTCGACAGCCTCTGCCTTCTCGACGATAAAACGTCCGGTTGCTTCGTCCTGATAGATTTTCGCATAGTGGCCCGTTGCCACATAATAAGCGCCGAGTTGATGTGCTTTCTCTAGAAGTGCTTCAAACTTAACGTGTTTGTTACAAGCGATGCAAGGGTTTGGCGTCTCGCCGTTTTTATATGCTTCTATAAAATAATCGACGACGGTCTCTTTAAACACGCCTTTAAAATCCAGCGCATAAAATGGGATGCCAATTTGTTCGCAAACACGTCTTGCATCCTCCACGGACGATAAACTACAACACCCGCCGTCATTCATAAAATGTGCCTCTTCTAAAAAATCGTCCTGCCAGAGGCGCATGTTGACACCGATGACATCATACCCCATCTGTTTGAGCTGATAAGCCGCGACCGTACTGTCCACGCCTCCGCTCATGCCCACGATGACTTTGTTTTTATCTAACATTTTATTTTCCTTTCAATAATCGTTCAGTGGCGTTTAAAAAACCATCTATATCTGCTTCAGTGGTAAAATCACCCACTGTTATTCTCACGCATTTTTTTGCTTCGTTTTCTGAGAGCCCAATAGCCTTAAGCACATGTGAGGCACTTAACGCACCAGAGCTGCATGCTGAACCACTAGAGATAGCAAATCCTGCAAAATCATAATTGATGACGAGGCTGTCGCCATCCATCATCGGGTAATAAAAATTAGTGATTCCAGGGTGGTGGTGTATGGTTGCAAGGCATCCAGGGTCATCGTCTATAGTGTCCAGAGACGGACCGTTGCGTTTTATCCCCAAGTCCAGCCTTGACAGTCCATTGATTAACTTGTGTCGCAAGTACTTTTTTGCCTCATTGCGCCCCTCAAGGTCCGCATAGGCTAGTTCAAGGCCTTTCATGAAACCGACAACAAAAGGGGTATTGGTTGAATGGTCTTTATCTTTTAGAACGCACTGTGATAGGAGAGGCTCAAGCGTTAACCCACTTCTCAAATAAATTGCGCCACACCCTTTAGGTGCATAGACTTTGTGCGCTGAGAAGCTCATCGCATCACACCCAATAGCTTTCACATCTAGGCGTTCATTTCCAAGAGCCTGTACGGCATCCACGTGAAAAAGCAAATCATGCACATGACACAGCGCGCCAATTGCTTCAACGGGTTGCCTTGATCCAATCTCATTATTCATCAACATGACACTGACTAACGTCGTATCCTTTCGAATAGACGCTTGAAGCTGATTGAGGTCGACAATCCCTTGGTGATTGACGTCTATATAAGTGACTTCATACCCTTCTTTAATAAGCTGTTCAAAAACCTTGTACACAGAGGGGTGTTCGATTTGACTTGTAATGAGGTGCTTGCCTCTATGGCGATTCGCATGGGCAAAACTTTTGATGATTTCATTGTTGCCAAAACTGCCTCCACTATTAAACCGCACCGTTCCATGTTGAGCGCCAATTAACCGTTCAAATGTGTGGCTAGCCACTTGTATCACTTGCGATTCATTGAAGGTCTGCTTAAAATATGGCATCATCGCATCAACGACTTCGCGTTTGACTGGTGTAGTTGCCGCATAATCCAGATAAACTTTTTCCATCTATTTTTCCTTATCTTTCATTGTAACGTTTCTATATTACAGGTTATAAAATTCATTTTCTATTATAACATAGTTCCACAAAAATACTGTTTCAAAAAAGAAAAAATGGACGCTGGCGATGCATCCATTTTCTAGAGGTATTCAATAAAGTTTGTTTTGGGGGTACCTACTACTTTTAAGGGTAATAAGAAATTAAGGTGTTACGAGTATAAGGAGTTTTAATTGATAATGAATATCAATTTCATGTATTAAATATACCACTTCTTTTTTAATTTGTAAACCCTTTTTATAAAAAAAAAATTTTTTTTTAGTATGATACTCGTTATCCGTTTAAATCCATTCACCAATAGTGTGCGATTATGTTACTATATAATTAATGCACGTTTCGAGGTGACCAACATGACCCAATTATTGAACGCTTTGAAGTCATATATTATTTTATCCTTAAGTGATTTGACCCAAATAAAAGAGGCTATTGCAAGGCGTTATGGGCATATGACGTCTAATGAACGCGCCGAGATATTGTCCATGGCGGTACATAATCATCTTAACAAACATCTAAGCGGCATCGACGATGTACATAAAGAAGCACTCAAATTAACCATCTTGTCTAATACGTTAGCCAAACACCATTATTCAATTACTAGACTAACCATTTTTGATGCGATCTTAGACTTAAGTCTTGACGATGCGATCAAAACCAATTTGGCAGAGAGTTGGTTGACTGAATCCGCTCAGCTGTCAGTTCCAAGGTGGTTACTTGAAAATTATATGATTCAAAAGCGTTCCAATTTTATCGATTCTGTTCAGGACATTGATCAACCCACGTATTTCGATGATACAGACTCTTTTAATAATAAAGCGCTGCCTTTCACATTAAAAAAATGGACTAAAAATCCACTTATACGCATTTTTGCTGTTTTGTTAATCCTTATTGCAATTGCAACGCCTGCCTATTTCGCATTAAATAGCGCACTCAATGGCGCAATTCGCTCTGAAGCTCTACAAGTAATTAGTCTGACTAGTCTTCTCGATGCCAAAGAATATACTGGGATGTCCGCGAGGGGCAGAATCTATCTGATTGATGACATCGAAGGTTATAAGAAAAATGATCACGTCTATTTGACCCTAAAAAAATCGCGCGTCAATTTTGGACTTGTGAAAATAACGGATGCATTTAGATTTTCAAATTTTAATTACTATACAGTAAAAAATTATATTTCTAAAACGCGAAACGGCTTAATCGGATCATCGGAACAATTTAATCAAATCATCCACGAAGCCTATCTCAACGATATCGATCCACTGCTTCTCTTTGCTATTATTGGCCAAGAACAAGGCTTTGTTCCAAGCAGTTCCGCAAATAGTGTAAAAATCCTAAATAATCCTTATAACGTGTATCACAGTTGGGCTGAATATAATACCTCACTAAGAGACAGCACGCAAATCGCCATCAACACGATAAAAAACAGGCTAAATACGGCACCCATTTCTGCATCCCCATTCAAATGGCTCAATATGACGTACGCAGAAGACACAAATTGGCACAATGGCGTCAGATTAATCTATGCACACCTCATCTCTATAGGACGCGAATCAAATATACAATAATTCTTCGAATATTTAACCGTTTATTGGGTATGAACGTAACACGCTTTATAAATAAAGGAGTGTGATGGTAATGCCTTATAGAGGTACGAATGCTAAACGTAATGTTGTGCATGACAAGAGTAACGCCACAATAAGAAGCGGATCACGTGACAATTTCCTGTCTGAAAAAAAAGAACACGAACATGAACTTGCTTCAGCTAAAGAAAAAATCACAAAATTTCGAAACGATGGCTACCGATTTAAAGCGAAAGAGGTGATTCAAGGTAACATACGCGTTGTATTTGCCAATGAACGCAATGAGGAAAAACAAATCGAATTCTTGTTCCCGGACAATTTTGATATTTTGAAAGAATATTTTGAAAAAATTGATGCCCATTAAATGGCTGATCATTATGAATGGGGTTTTTTAACATTTGAGAATTGAATAGTTGCGCATTTAAATAAAGGTGGCATTAACAAATCGTTAATGCCACCTTTTCTGCGTTTTTATTTGGATTGTTTTTATTTGGATTGTTTTTATTTGGATTGTTTATCTTCAGGTGTCAGGCTATCAAACCCAACGCCTTCTCCCCAGACTGTACTCACTGGCAATACCGTGATAAAAGCCTTAGAATCCACAGTAGAGATCTTATCTCGAATCAGTATTGATTCCCGTTGTGAACAGATAGTGATGAGTTTCGTTCGATCGAGATTTGTATAGCCGCCTACTATGTTGTATTTTGATATGCCTCTATTAATATAGTTGAGAATATAGGCCTCAATCTCCGCTTCTTTTTCACTGATAATTTCAAGTTTGACCATCTTCGACGAAAAGCCATAGAGAACTACTTCTACGGCCTTCATGGCCACAAGTTGTGTCAACAAGGCATATAAAGCAATACGCGTGTCAAAGACGAACGCTGCAAATAAGATCACGCTCATATCCAGTGCCGCTATGATCGTGGATAAGCTCATAAATCGAAACAATTTGCGACTAATGATCTTGGCGATGGTGTCCGTACCGCCCGATGAGAACCCACCTTTAAGTATAAGGCCTGTACCGCCACCCGCCATAATGCCATAATAGACAGATGCGAGGAACAAATCATTTTGCATAATATTAATCTCTAAACCGTTGAATAAAATAAGGACTATCGGAAAGAATAATGAAAACACGATAATCTTCCGCGCTTCAACTTTTCCTAAAGTAAATCGAGTCACCATCAAGACGATAAGAGACATCATATAATAAAAAATGGTGTAATCCAGTCCAAATATTTTTTCAAGTACCAGGGAAAATCCTGTTATGCCTCCCGTGATAATGCCGTTTGGCTTCAATATAGATGTGATGGCAATCGCCAATATAATTGAGCCCATTACGACATAGATCAGGTCGATGAGTCTTTTGTTCTTTTCGGTTAATCTCATATAAACCTCACTTTCAAAAATTCATTATAACATACATTGTTATTATAAGAACTTACAATCTGTCAAATGTGTGAATAATTTGTTAATCTTTCGTCTTAAAAGGGCCTTTTAGATTACAATTTGATGTTTTCCCTTGACATGTCAAGTGAGGGTTTTATAATTACAAAGTACGGTAAACTTATAATCGGATAATAGAAATGATGGAAGGTAAATATGTCACAGGAAAATATGCAACAGGATGAACACGATATACCGCTTAAAAAATCTAAGCTACAAGGCACTTTTAAATTCATATTAATTATTTTACTATTAGGACTTATTGCATTTTTTACAGTCGGTTTTCTGACAAAAGAACGCGTCAATGTGGTCGTTATGGGTGTCGAAGGCACGCGTACGGACACGATGATCTTTATGTCCATCGATACCAGCACCAACACCGTTGATGCAATCTCCATACCTAGAGATACGTATTACCCAACCGAAGGTAAAAACGGTTCTGGTCAAGCCAAACTTAACGCCGTTTACGGTTTCAAGAAAGGCGGAGATCCTGAAGGCGTCAGAAACTCAATTTCAAATATGCTCGGTGTAGAAATCGATTATTATGTAACTGTCAATTATGAAGCGGTTAAAGAAATCGTCGACCTTATCGGCGGCGTTGAAGTTGAGGTGCCGTTTAGAATGAACTATGACGATCCCTACTCGATTCCCCCACTTCATATTGATTTCCAACCGGGGCTTCAAAAGATAGATGGCGATCAAGCTATGTCTTATCTGCGTTTCAGAAAAAACAATGATGGCTCTAAGAGCGGTGGCGACATCAAACGTATGGAAAGACAGCAAGATTTCATCAAAAGTGCGGCTAAATCAGCGATGCAGATTAAACTGCCCTATATCGTCTTTAGAGCACTCTCTTATGTGGATACTGACATGCCACTATCAAAAGCTGTGATGCTAGCAACGGCTATGATCGGCACCGATATGGAAGCTGTAAAGCTCCAAACAATCCCATCCCAGGGCACCGGTACTGGCAAAGATGGCCTAAGCTATTTCTACTATGACGAAGCTGGCACAAAAGCATTGATGACTCAGATTATGGGCAACTAGTCACCCGCAATAAATGAAAGCCTGTAAAAAAAATCAAAATAAGCTCGGAAAGCGTTGTGATTTATCGCCTTCCGAGCTTATTTATTGATTTATCCGTCTCATCTAGTGGAGCATGATGCCCTTTTCGATTTCTGTAAGTTCTCCAGCAATCTCTTCCTGGTTGAAACCATAAAATGTCATCTCGTAGATACAGATGGCAATTAATTCATCTGGCTTGATTTCAAGATCTTCTTGAATCACGATTTTTGCGTTGGCCCACTCGTCCCACTTGGTAAAGCCAAGTGCAAAATGCAGATCTTCTTTTAAAGAATATCCCGAGATGCTTAGGTATGACGCTTCATCGATGTCCTCTTCGAATGATGCATCGCCTTCTGTATCGATGAGTTCAATTTGTATGATAAAATCGTCGAAGGGCACTTCTGCTGTGTTGATCACATAATCGATTACATTTTTGTAATTGTGTTTATCGGCAAGACACTCAGGATATGCCACCAAGAGTTCATCAAGTACAGCATCCGTAGTTGTCATTTTTAGCATGTGTTTTAAAGTCATATAACCCTTCCTTATTAAATCCAAGTGACTCCTAGAGTCCATGGCTATTTGCTGATTCTTATTCATAGTATCGTATAATGCGCGATTTTTCAAATCAATTTTATGTTACAATAGAAACAAAACATATTAAGGAGGCTCCATGTCAGCGACAATAGGATTCATAGGCGGCGGTAATATGGCCACCGCACTTATCGGTGGTTTGATCTCAAAAGGACTCTACACATCACAAAACATTATGGCCAGTGCAGCAACCGAAAAAACGGTACTCAGACTGACCGAAGTGTTTGGCATCAAAGCAACGACGTCAAACAAAGAGATCGTAGAAAACTGTGACATCCTCATATTGGCTGTCAAGCCATATATGGTGTTTAAGGTCATTGAAGAAATCAGCCCATCCCTCAAAAAAGATCAATTGATTATTTCTATTGCATCCGGTGTCAAACTCGACAAATTGATGGCGGCCATGAAAGACCAAAAAATTTACAGAGCAATGCCCAACACGCCAGCCTCGGTAAACCTTGGCATGACGTCCATCTGTACAAAACTTCCAGAATCCGATCCGACGCGCAAACACGTTTCAGATATTTTTGACGCAATTGGCAGATATGCTTGGATCGACGAATCGCTCATACATGCCGCTATTGCCGTACATGGATCTTCACCGGCTTATGCCTTCATCATGATAGAAGCAATGGCAGACGCTGCTGTTCTTGAAGGTATGCCCAGAGATAAGGCTTACATCATGGCCGCGCAAAGTTTGCTTGGTGCCGCACAAATGGTGCTCACTACAGGGCTCCATCCCGGTGTGCTCAAAGATCAAGTCACATCGCCGGGTGGCAACACGATCAAAGCCATCGCCGTATTAGAAAAAGACGGTTTCAGATCGAGTATCATCCGTGCAATGCAGGCTGCAGCAGACAAGTCCAGAGAAATGGAAAGCAATTAATTGCCTATCTCTGAATGCTTTTAAGGCAATCCTTTTTTAATTCAAATAAAAATTCTCTAGTCACTGTCCATGATCCCTTTGAGCTTTCAAAAGGCGTTTTATGCAGTGATTTTTTTTGTGTCTCAATAAGCCAATCAATCATAAAACCAACTAGGTCTCCATTTATCAATGAATCGTCGATGAGTCCTGCAAAGTATAGGTCGCCATCCATGTTGATCAAGCGGTTGTATAGCATTTCAACCTCATTGCTATTCAACATTTTGTCAGGTATAAAAGCCTCACAAAAGTCAATTTTTCGGCGTACGATTTGCCTTGGTAGCTTGTTACCCGTTTCGGTTCGTATTTGAAGGGCGACTGCTATGTTTTGTCGCTTGATCTTTTGATAATTTGCTTCATAGTTAGCGCGCGTTGGCGTTCCAAATAGTCTACATGGTAGCGGCCTCGTCCCGTAGATGACGCATCTTTTGTCGGCGCCTAGAAACGGACATTTTTGGGGTTTAACCCATTCTAAAAGATAGTATGAGAGCACGCGTTTGACCAGTGCATCAAATTCGAGAGTTGATAACAAGGGTAGGCCATTTTCGATGATGTTAGAAAACTCCAAAAAACTGATATTTACAGACTCCGAGCAACAATCGGTGCAGCCTACACACGTTCCACTTGGTACAGCGTCATATAGTTTTTTTAGCTTAACAAGGCGATCTTTTGTCGCCGCCTGTTCGGTTTTGTCGTTAAGTGTCATAAGGTTCCTTTCTTTTGATGAACTAACTAAATATGCGACGTCTCGAGAGATTAAGTTTGACGAAAATCCATGGAATAACTGCCACTACTGAAAAAATAGTCGTAAAATAGCGCAGGAAAGTAAACAGATTATGTTCCGGCAGTATAAATTTTAAGCCTTCAAAGATGGCAAGCGTGAAAATCATGCCGACAACAAATTTTATGATTTGTGAGAGGCCATCCGCTCTAACATCAAATTTAACATAGTGATCTTCGACGAGGTACCCTAACATAAACCCTAAAAAAGCGCCCGTCGCTTTAATAAAAGTCTCTGAATGGAGGAAAAACATGCTCGCTATAACCACTGCAGTTACAGCATAAAAAGGCCATGCAATACCTTTTTTTTCTTCTAGCATGACGATTTTGTGCATAATAGCAATCGAAAGTAAACCAAGTACGATGCCCCCCACGACATCCCTAGGCCAGTGTACGCCTAAATAAATGCGTGATAATGCCACAAGTAATATGATGATAACGGCTAAGCTAGTGAGCCAAACGTTTTTAAACTTAAAGGCCAAAGTGCCATAAAATGCGGTGACTGTTTGAGTGTGGCCACTTGGAAAAGACGAGCCATGGGCTGTTTCAGTTCTTAGTGCTCTGACGGCCTCAACCTGAAACGGTCTTGCTGAATTGACAATCTCCTTTAGAGCACCGTTCAAAACGGCTGAAAATGTGAGAATCATGACAAAATAGCGCGTTCCCTCTTTGTTGATGCACCAATAAAAAAGACTTAAAGCAAATATATAAAAATACTCTTCACCGAGCATGGTCACAAAGATAAAAAATTGATCTAAAAAAGGTGTATTAAAGCTCTGTAGCCAATTGATAAAATTAAGTTCCATTCTGAAAGCCCTCCCTATCCTATTGAAATTATAGCTTATTTTAACAGAAAGTGCAAAAAGGAGCCTTTCAAACCCACAATCGGTTGAGAGACTCCTGATATTGACCATTGATTCAAATTTTATACGTGTGCTTCAAGGGCTCTTGCTAGCTGAGAAGGACATGATGTGTTTTTACCACCACATTTGACATCTTTCAGCTTTTCAACGACATCAGCAACTGGTTGTCCAGCGAGCATATTGCTAAGACCGATGGCATTGCCTGGACAACCGCCAATAAATTCTACACGTTTGATGAAACCTTCTTCTATTTCAAAATGAATTTCGCTGGCACATACACCAGAAGTTCTTACTTTGAACATGCTTTCCTCCATAATGTTTTGTAA
>JBBRVO010000081.1:0-10115 GCA_038246775.1 Peptostreptococcales bacterium
CCTCACCTGCCGTGACAAGGGTCTCTTTGTTTGCAAGCGCAATCGTTTTGCCTGCTTTGATTGCTGCCACCGTTGGTATGAGACCAATGTTACCAACGACAGAAGTCAACACGATATCAACTTCTTCAGCAGTAACCACTTGAATCATGCCCTCCATACCCGAAAGGGGAATCACATTTGTATGTGCCAATGCGCTTTTCAATTGTTTAAAATATTGTACGTTATTTACGACGACATACTTTGGTTTAAAGCGCTCTGCCTGTTTGACAACCTCATCGATTCGGCTGTTGCAAGTCAATGCAAATAGTTGATACCTGCCGCTCTGCGCGATGATATCGAGCGCCTGCGTGCCAATAGATCCAGTAGATCCTAGGATTGTTACTTGTTTTATGTGTTTTTCCATTGTAATCTCCATATAAAAACGAGCATATTACTATGCTCATACTTTTCATTATATCAATTTATCATTTACATAATTAAATAATACCATAAAATAATAGACTAATGGTAAAGTGATAATCAAACTATCAAATCTATCCAAAACACCGCCATGACCTGGCATGATTTTTCCAAAGTCTTTGATATCAAAAATACGTTTTATTTTAGAGGCAATCAGGTCACCGACTTGCGAGAAGATACTCCCAATTAACCCTAAGAAAATCGCATAAAATTGGAAGTCTGGTTTAAACCAATACGCATACAAATAACTGACAATAAGACATGCGACAATACCACCGATAGAACCCTCAACAGTCTTATTTGGGCTAACTGAAGGAATTAGTTTATGCTTACCAATAAGTTTGCCTGTAAAATAGGCAAAGGTATCTGTGACAAAAGCAATCACAAACGGATACCAGATGAAAAAATTGTTATCCATATCTGAAATCAGCATTAAATGCGACAGGGAAAATGAAACATAAAAGAAACCTAAAAAGGTAACCATGGCACTTGGCATTGTATGTTTAGTAAAAACGACTAACCCCATGAGTAAAAACAAGAAGGCCGTAACGATCATTGTAAAATAGTCTTTAGAAAAATTGCCTAAAAAACCTGCAAATAAAGCGACAGTCATGATGTACCCCGCCCATGCTATCGGTTTATATGACTTGGATACCGCTTTATAAAACTCGTATAGGCCGATTAGGCTAAGTAAAAGCGTTGCAGACAATAGTGTGATGCCACCACTAAGCAATACATAAAAAAGCAATGGCAGCGCAACGATTGCAGTAATAACTCTAGTTTTCATAGTTTCTCCCTAAATCGCACCGAAACGTCGATTTCTATTTTGATAGTCAGATATTGCTTTCTGATATGCCATCTCATCAAAATCAGGCCAGAAAACATCCACAAATGTCATTTCGGAATAAGCCAATTGCCAGAGCAAAAAATTACTTAAGCGCACTTCGCCACTTGTTCTAATGAGTAAATCAGGATCGGGCATCCCGTTTGTATAAAGATACGACGCAAATGAATTTTCATCTATTTGTTCTAAACGTAATGTTTGGTTTTCGACGTCAGACACAATTCTTTTGACCGCTTGAATGATTTCATCACGACCGCCATAGTTGAGAGCAATATTAAAATGCATTTCCGTGTTGTCTTTAGTGAGATCAATAGCAAAATCGACTTGTTCTTTTGCATAAAGTGGTAATTTTTCGATATCGCCAAGAATATTAATTTTGATATGATTGCTATGGATCTCCTGAATTTCGGACTGAATAAATTTAACAAGTATGTTCATGAGTCCGTTGACTTCATCGCTTGGTCGTTTCCAATTTTCGGTTGAAAACGCATAAAAGGTGATATACTCAATGCCAAGACGCTTGCTTTCTTTGACGATTTTCTTTAAAGTCTCAGTTCCTGCATTATGTCCGACTAGTCTAGGTAGGCCTTTGCGTTTAGCCCATCTGCCATTGCCATCCATAATAAATGCGATATGTTTGGGCATCGTATGTGCATCCAGTTCATAGGACCGTTTTTTAAAAAACATTTAGCACCTCAAATTTAAGCCCTCCAAATTTGGAGGGCATACTATCACAGGAATTAGACTTCCATTATTTCTTCACTTTTTTTAGTTACGATTTGATCGATTTTCACGACATAATCATCCACCATCTTTTGAACTTCTTTTTCTGCAGAGGTTAAATCGTCTTCAGAAATTTCCTTAGCTTTTTCCATCTTTTTGAGGTGCTCAAGTGCATCTCTTCTCTCATTTCTAAGTGCGACTTTTGCATCCTCACCCAGTTTTTTTATGTTCTTTTGTAAATCTTTTCTCCGTTCTTCCGTCAACATAGGGATGACCATGCGGATTAATTTGCCGTCATTCGTCGGATTAATGCCCAAATCAGCAATCTGAATTGCCTTTTCAATATCTCTCAAAATTGACGTATCATACGGCTGGATTTGAAGAATTCTCGGTTCTGGAACTGAGATACTTGCCACTTGCTTGACTGGTGTTTCTGAGCCGTAGTACATGACCTTAACTTTATCGAGAATCAATGGATTTGCACGTCCAGCGCGAATATGATTGAGTTCTTCTTTAAGAACGCTTAAAGTTTTATCCATCTTTTGATTTAATGTTTCGTGTACTTGATTTCTCATTTTAAACCTCCTAAATAATCATCCTATTCACCAAAAACTAATGTACCAACATTGATACCTGCACATGCCTGCATGATATTCTCAGGTACATTAAGATCAAATACTGCAATTGGAATGCTATTGTCCATACAAATTGTGATTGCTGTAAAGTCCATAACTGCCAATTTTTTATTTAATATTTCACTGTATGAAAGTGTCTCATATTTAACCGCATTTGGATTGATCGCCGGATCGCTGTCATAGACCCCGTCCACACGTTTAGCGAGCAGTATAAGTTCTGCGTCCATTTCAGCCGCTCTGAGTGCAGCTGTCGTATCTGTGGAAAAAAACGGACTGCCCGTTCCCGCTGAAAAAATAACGACTGCTCCTTCGTTTAAATAACTGACTGCCTTCTCGCGATTGTAGCACTCAGCTAACTGTGTCATAGAGATGGCACTCAAAATGTGATTCTTAACACCTATAAATTTTAATGCATCTGCCATTGCAAGTGAATTCATCACGGTTCCCATCATGCCCATATAATCTGCTGTGGTTCTTTCCATGCGTTTATTGCTTCTGCCACGCCAAAAATTACCTGCACCGATTACAACGCCTACTTCTACGCCTTCATCCACAAGTTTCTTAATCGTTCTTGCAACTTCTGCTACAACATCGTCGTCTACACCAAATCCTTTTTTACCCGCGAGCACTTCGCCACTGAGTTTCAGAATAACTCTCTTGTATTTTAAATTCAAAGCAACAACCTCCGTTCACTTTCATTCTACAGCATTTCAGTATACCATTCAAATATTTTTTCCCTAAAAAAGAGAACACAACACTGTGTTCTCTTAGTTTATATTGATTTGATTAACCTTGTAATTGTTTTGCAACTTCTTCAGCAAAGTTTTCTGTCTTTTTCTCAAGACCTTCGCCAACTTCGAAACGAGAAAATCTTCTAATCGATAAATTTTCGCCGATTTTAGCAATTTTTTCTTTTAACAATTGATCGATTGTTTTATCTGGATCTTTAATGAAAGGTTGCTCTAGCAAACAAACTTCTTTGTAATATTTAGCAATTCTACCTTCAACCATTTTGTCGACGATTTGAGCAGGTTTTCCTTCATTTAAAGCTTGATTTCTAAGGATTTCTTTTTCTTTTTCAATCGCTTCTTGTGGCACATCTTCTTTTCTTAAATAGAGTGGATTTGCCGCTGCAACTTGCATGGCAACATCTTTACCAAATTCTTGGAATTCTACGTTTTTAGCAACAAAATCTGTTTCGCTATTGATTTCAACGATAACACCAATTCTTCCACCGTGGATGTAAGATGCGATAATACCTTCAGAGGCAATACGATCCATTTTCTTAGCAGCGCCGGCAATACCTTTTTCTCTTAAGTATTTGATCGCTTCTTGAATATTTCCATTTGTCTCAACAAGCGCTTTTTTACAGTCCATCATACCTGCGCCAGTTGTTTCTCTTAATTCTTTGACCATTGATGCAGTAACTTCCATTGTGTGCCTCCTCTATATACTTGAAATACTCTTTAAAAAAGGTAAGAGTCCGACTCTTACCTCTTAGTTTTTATATTGATATTATTCTTCTGTAGACTCAACAACCGCAGCTGTATCCGTCAATTGCTCGCCTTGTCTTGCTTCGATGATGGCATCTGCAATTTTACCAGCAATAAGTTTAACTGCACGAATTGCATCGTCATTACCTGGAATAACATAATCTACTTCATCTGGATCACAGTTTGTATCTACGATAGCTACAACTGGAATACCTAGTGTTTTAGCTTCTTGGATAGCAATTTTTTCTTTCTTAGGGTCAACAATAAAAATTGCACTTGGTAATTTATGCATATCTTTAATACCGCCCAAGAATTTTTCGAGTTTTTCTTTTTCAGCTCTCAATTTGATGACTTCTTTTTTAGGAAGTTTTTCAAATGTGCCATCGAGTTCCATTTTTTCAAGTTTGAACAATAAATCAATTCTCTTCTTGATTGTTTTGTAGTTAGTAAGCATACCACCCAACCATCTTTGGTTGACAAAGTACATACCAGATCTTCTAGCTTCTGATTCAATTGCTTCTTGCGCTTGCTTTTTAGTACCAACGAATAATACCGTACCGTTTTCATCAACGACACTTTTAATAAAGGCATAAGCATCTTCAACTTTACCAACTGTTTTTTGAAGGTCGATAATGTAGATACCATTTCTTTCAGTGAAGATGTATTCAGCCATTTTAGGGTTCCATCTTCTTGTTTGGTGACCAAAGTGTACACCAGCTTCAAGTAATTCTTTCATTGAAATTACAGACATGTGAGTCCTCCTTGTTTTTTTACCTCCTCGCTTTTCATCTTTCAATGGCACTTTTCAGCAACACCATCAAAATTGAAGCGAGTGTGATTTTTTAATTACCTTCGATATTATAACATAGTGACTTCGAAAGCACAACCTAAAATTACTTTTTTAAAGAGATTAAGAGTTGCAATTCACCCATTCCAATTCCAAGCTCTTTTGCAATTTGTGGGAGCGTTTTACCCTGGCTTCGTAAGTTAATAATCTTTGTTAAAGTTTCAGACTCTCGATCGCGAGTTTCATCTTTAGATCTAGCACTTTCAAATTGATCGAGCGGTTTTAAATTATGTTCGGGTTGAAGGGCTTTTGCAGTCATTAAATTCATATGCTCGATACTATCTTTGACTGATTTTGCGGCAACCGGTTGACTTTGTCCCCCCATAGATTTTTCTATGCCAATAATTTTTTTCTCTTGATTTACAAGTTTTGACAAATGTAATCCAGTTTTTTCACTCAACATCTGAATTTCTTTTTCGTGAATACTATATTTCCCTTCAAGGTCACCTGCAATATCATAAAAAGCCCTATTCATTTCATCAATAGAGCTTTGTAGCGATTCAAGCAGTTCAAACAAATCAACGTCTTTATAGACTCTTGACTGTTGCAACAACATCGTTTGAGACCTTACGGCACGGTTGAGTTCACTTCTAATCAACAAAATGGAACCGATGACAATCATCAGTCCAATGATAAAACTAACTAGATACATATTACACCTTCATATCAAAACGCGCGCCTGCTTTGCTCACCTTTTGATTCAATTCCCTTTCATGATCTTCTTGCTCATGATCGGCTGATTGTTCATTTTGTTTTCTTTTCTTGCGCTCATCTGTGGCTTCTTCATCGTTTTTAACAGATCTCATATCTGCACGCTCGGTGTTATACACCGTATGATGGCTTTTGATACTGTCTTCTTTTGTTTTAAGTTGTGCCTGCATTAGTTCATTGTCTAATTTGCTGACAACCGTCTGCTTTGCTTGATGAACTTCCTGAGTTTTCTGAATGACAACTTGCATGTCCACGGGTCGAATTGACATACTATCACCTCTTTTACTTTAATAACCGATTGCGACAATCTCACCTTTATCTTTAGTAATAATCGAAAATGTCATCGGAAATTTAACATAATAACTCGTACTGCCTATTTTGACTCGCGTTCCTGGAAATATGGACTTCGCTTTTAGCTGAGCACCATGAATATTGTTGATGAGCTCATTTAACATTTTCAATCGTGCACGCTTTTCAGAAAGTTTTTCATCCAAATCAATGAAACTGACGCTATATTTTTTAAGCATAAAGATCGAACGGTCATCCTCTGGATTCTGATCGACTTTCATTTTTAATATTTTGATGGACTTGTCGAGTTTATCATGCATATCGATGAGGTCTTTAACCTCGGCGCTTAATGATTTTAGTTCGTCTATAACCTCTATATCCACCCCGAGTTTTATTGAGGTGATAATGCCCATCTCTGAACCGATTGTATTGGCTTCAATGTCGCTCTTACTAATAATCTCGCCACCAATGATAAGCCCCTTTTTACCTTTGACGATAATTCTGCCATCAGATTTTACTTGACTATTCATAATGGCACCCGTCTCGATATCGCCTCGACAGTAAACGGTGGCACTATTTATAAAATTACTGGTTAATTGGCCGCCACAATAAATATCGGCTGTATCGTGACCTTGAATCCCTCTAGAAATGACAATTGAACCATTGGAGCTTATCTTAGCGCCTTCAACAACACCATTTACGAGCAGGTCGCCATCGCATTCAATGGCGTAACCACTTGTGACATTACCATGTACGATGACTTGCCCCTGAAAAGCAATATTGCCAGTTTCTACGCCGACGTCCTTCTTGATTTCAAGCATCTGAATCACAGCAATTTTATCGTTATCAAAGACAATTGTGCCGTCTACCTCTGCCAAGGCGTTTAATCCATCGGATGATAATTTGATATTTTTTCCAATTTTAAAGACGGCCTCTTTGCCATCTTTAGCTCTTATGACTTTTCCAGTGACTGTTGTACCATTTTTACCAGTGGTTGCAGGAATTTTAAGCGCAAGAACATCACCTATTTTGACCGTTTCTACAAATCCCATATTTTTGAAATCGACACGTCCATCTTCCAAAATCTGTGGTTTTGCACGGTGTTCTTTGTTCATGGCAAATTCAATTTGGGCATCTACCCCATTTTCATGTGGGATTCCCTCTGCGATGAGTTCGTTAAATAAAGTTGCAGAATTTTTGCAAATATCTTCAATGACATTGTATTTTAATCCGAAAATAATATTTTTGTCTTTTAATATTTTGATAATTTCTTCGGGCTTGACTGTATGGTCTGGAGCATGAAATTCCAATGAAATAAAAGCTTTGTAATAGTCGTCTGATATGCGAACGGTTAAATCAAACTTGTTTTTTTCGTCGCTCATTGTATCCCCCTTAAATATCAAAATCTCAAATGAATAGCCGAAACAACAAAATACTTCAATATAAATATCGGTATTTTATCTCATTTTGATAACTAAATTATATCATAATTATTAATACAACAAAATCACAGAGTAGATCTGTGATCACTAACTATGACTCTTATAAAATTATAATACCAAAATTATTGTAATTTAACAACCATCAAGTGACTACTTAAGTGTCAATACAAACTATTAAGAGATATTTTGAGTTTTGCAATGGCTTTTGTGTGTATTTGAGAGACCCTAGATTCTGAAATCGTCAATATGTCCGCAATTTCTTTGTAGGTCAGTTCAGAATAGTAATAAAGTTGCATGACCCTTTTTTCTTTTTCTGGCAATTGGGCTATCGTATCTGCCAATATGCGTTTGACCTCTCGCGACGTATAATTTTCTTCTGGTTGAAAATCCACCGAATCGGATGCAATGTCAAAATTGGAATTATCTTCTAACTTTTCTTCTAATGAGACGATGGCGTATGTCGTGACTTCACCAACTAATTTGGAATACTCATCCATGCTGACGCCCAGTTCCGTAGCAATATGTTCATCAGTTAGTTCATTGCCAAATAATTTTTGGAGCTTTGTGATTGCCTCTTCAACTTTTTTATACTTTTGCCTAGTACTTCTAGGAATCCAGTCCATATGTCTGATTTGATCGATGATCGCACCTCGAATACGAATATTGGCATATGTCTCAAATTTGATCTGTTTTCTATGATCAAATTTTTCGATGGCATCAATGAGTCCAATGATACCGTAACCCAACAAATCATCAAATTCAACATGTGCATTATAGCTTGAATAAAGTCTGCCAGCAATAATTTTAACCAATGCAACATAGTGGATGATTAGCTCGTCTTTAGCTTCTTTCATGTTATGTTCTTTGTAATTGATCCAAAGTTGCTCAGTCATTTATAACACCTTCATATTTTAGATTTCTTTAATGCCCTTACCCGCAGTTTTAATGATCAATTTACCATTGTCGCTATAAAACTCTATGGTTCGGCCAAAGTTACCTCCAGTGTCATCTGCCTTAATGGGAATGCCATACGTCTTTAATATCTCACGCACCGCTTCAGCATTACGCTCACCTATTTTCATCGATTCATTTTGTGATGAAAAGGAAAACATTTGAGCGCCACCAGCTATTTTAGCTGTAAAACGGGATTTTCTTCCACCAATTTTTTCCATCTGAGCAATCAATTCTATAATTGCAGTATCTGCAAATTTAGCAGCGTTTTCATTTTTGCGAATCGCTTTACTAGATGGCAACATGATATGTGCCATCCCAGTAACTTTTGAAGTAGCATCGTAAAGGCAAATACCGACACACGAGCCTAACCCGAGTGTCGTTAATGCGTCTGGATGTGTTACAACTTTTAAATCTGCCATACCAACTTTTACCATGGTGCTCATAGTGTCACTCCCAGACTGCCTAATAATATTTCATACGACTCTAAGTCCGGAATTAGGAAAAAGTAACCATCGACACTTTTTGCCTCAAGGACTTCGATAAATTCATTTTGTATAATCAAGACGTTGTCGCTCATCTGGCCAAAGTGAATCGCGGGTACGCTTAAAATAGCGCCTGCCATGTCAATTGAGAGTGCGGGAACTGAGATTTTAATCTTTAAGTTCGTAAGGCCAGATAATGACGCAATGTAAGAACCTGCTAAGATATTGCCGATTTCTTTTAACGCGGAAATCGTAAACTCGTCAAATTCGAAACTGTCCCTCGGCATCAATAAGTTTACGAGGTTTATTGCAGAATTTTGATCAAGTACGAACATGATACTACCTGTCATATCCCCTTCAATTTTAAAGAAGATCCCACAGACGACATTTTCAGGACCACCAAGTAGTTCTGGAACTTCGTCAAAATCAAGGAGTTTTACAACTGGAACTTTCATGTCGATTTTTTTGTCGATCATTTTTGCGAGTGATGTTGCTGCATTACCCGCTCCGATGTTTCCAATTTCTCGTAGAACATCAAGAATTACAGTATTGTTCATGTTATCAAATTGGATCCCCATTTATTTCTCCTATTCAGCGTGCTCAATTCCGAGCACCTTGTGAAGGTCAATTAGCATGATGATGCGTCCATTTTTTTTGCCGATGTTTTTGACAAATTCATTGTTTGCTTCTTTTTTAACATTTGGTGCGGCATCGATATCTTCTTCGGCAATCTGAAGCACTTCAGATGAAGCGTCGACAAGCATGCCAATTTTATTATCTTCAAGATTGACAATTATAATTCTTGATTCATCACTTGCAGGTCTTTTTTCAAGGCCAAATCTAGCGCGCAAATCTACGACCGGAACAATAATACCACGCAGATTGACAACGCCTTTAATATAGTTCAAAGTGTATGGAATCCTTGTAATCGGTAATACTTTTTCAATATTTTCTACATTTTGGATGTTGATGCCATAATGTTCTTGATTTAATCTAAACGTTACAAACTCTCTCATTTCACTCATCATCTCACCCCTTACTAGAATAGTTGATTTGGATCAACAATTAAAGCCACACTACCATTACCAAGAATTGTAGCGCCGGCAATAGCTTTGATACCCGTTAAATATTTGCCGAGTGATTTGATGACAATTTCTTGTTGTCCAATTAAGCTATCGACGACCAGACCTGCCTCAACATCACCTTTCTTGACGATGACAACGATAAGTTCATCGAG
>JBBRVO010000082.1:0-10106 GCA_038246775.1 Peptostreptococcales bacterium
ACAGTGACTGGTATGGTTTTAGTGAGTTCGCTCGGAATATTTGTAGGGGCTAAATTAGGCAATAAAATTCCTGAACCAGTCATAAAAATGAGTGCATTCGTTATATTCATGTTTTTTGGTTTAAGCAAAATTTTCACATCAAGCTATGTCCTTAGTATGGGAACGACTTTTGTTGTCCTACTAACGGGAATTATTCTAGTATTAACCGTGTTTAGAGCGTTGATTTTCAAACGTCAACTCCTTGAAATCAAAGTGACAGCACTGAGACAATACGCAGAAGATCTTAAAAATTATAGGGCAGCTCTTAAGACAAGCGTGGAGCATCTGTGCAAAGGTTGTGACGCTTGTAAGGATTCAAAGTGTTTGGTTGGGTATATGAAAGCACTTCTCTCTGACCGTGTCACATCGGATCGATTTGATCCAAGTATTATTGAAACCCTTGAAGATAATGCATTTGATGTGTCTAAGGCACAGCAAGTTAAATTTTTACTTGAAGACTATTACAACCATTATCCTGAAGAACGCAGCAAAAACCCTGAACTTATGAGCATTGAAGCAATACTGAGTAGAATCATTCCTACTTCAACTATTAGATATTGAAGAAGCCTCAACAAATTAGAATCGAAGGAGATAGTATGTCCAGATTATTCGGAACCGATGGTGTACGTGGTGTGGCCAATGAAGAATTGACCATTGAACTCGCAATGGCACTTGGTAAATATGGGTCACATGTCATTACAAAAGGCAAGGAAAAGGCAAAAATTCTCGTTGGTAAAGATACGCGTATTTCTGGTGATTTACTTGAATACGCATTAATATCCGGTATTTTATCTACTGGCTGTGACGTTATACGCGTTGGTGTGATTCCTACACCTGCAATTGCAAAACTGGTTAAAACACTTGGTGCTGATGCGGGTGTCATGATTTCTGCTTCCCATAATCCCGTTGCATTTAACGGCATAAAATTTTTTAATGAACGTGGTCTTAAACTTTCAGACGATATTGAAGATGAAATTGAAATGTGTATCACTTCGGAAAAACCACTACATAATCCAATCGGTTTGGACCTAGGGCATGTGACGGACTATGCAGAAGCGGAGACGGATTATATTCAGTATGTAATTGATACGCTTGAAGGCGTTACTTTTGAAGGGCTTAAAATTGCGATGGATTGTGCCAATGGCTCAGCTTCAGAAGTTGCACCAACAGCTCTGAATAGTCTTGATGCAAAGATTTATTCAATTCATCATGAACCAGATGGTACAAACATCAACGAAAATTGCGGCTCTACACATCTTAACGATCTCATCAAATTTGTGAAAGTCGTCGGTGCAGATATTGGACTTGCTTTTGATGGGGATGCCGATCGTCTGCTTGCTATTGATGAACTCGGCAATCTAGTTGATGGCGATAAAATAATGGCGATTTGCGGAAAGTTTCTTTCCGAAAAAGGCCATCTAAAAGACAATACAGTCGTTTCAACCGTGATGAGCAATTTAGGTTTTGACATCGCCCTTGAAGCAAACCATATGAAATCTCTGAAGACGCAAGTCGGCGATCGATACGTGCTTGAAGCGATGCTCGCTGGCGGCTATCAGCTAGGCGGCGAACAATCGGGACATATCATCTTTTTAGAGCATAATACGACGGGAGACGGCTTGTTGACAGCGGTACAAATACTGCGCGTCATGAAGGAAACCGGCAAGACTTTATCGCAGCTCGCGGGGATCATGACCGTTTACCCTCAGGTTCTTAAAAACGCACATGTTGCAAACGATAAAAAATACCGCTTCAATGAAAATCAAGCGGTATCTGAGCGTATTGTAGAAATTGAAGCAATGTTTCATGGCAAGGGCAGAGTGCTCATTAGACCATCAGGCACTGAACCTCTTGTCAGAGTCATGATTGAGGGTGAAAATCAAGCTGAACTTGAAACCGTCGCCCTAGAACTGGTTACACTAATTGAACGGGAAATGAACTAGCAACCCAACTGGCAAGATCTTTTGAGCATTGAACATAATCATCTACTTGAAACTTATGAGTATGCTGATGTGATTCAATGCTCTTTTTGTATAGTGGGTCGTAGTGATGGACGAGTAATAATTCAGTGAATTTAAGCAGATCGTCCTTTTCAAATGATTCAAGAAGCGCATTATAAATCTCAGTTTCCATAAATGGCTTGATGCGTGGTAAGCCACTTGAGATGCCAGATTTAAAATTGGCTTCATTTGAGTAGTCTTTCATCAGTGCGTCAATTCGAAAATCTAGTGTAGCCGAAATGAGTAAAAATGTACCGGATTGCATTTTATTGAACATAGTTTTGGGTACAAAAACTTGTCCAATGCGTCTGCTTTCCGACTCGATGAAACAATAGGAAGCATCGATGCGCATCAATTGGTCGTATACTGCATTCTCAAAACACTGAACGCTTTGATGCCCATCTGTACCGATTGCACCGAGATTGGAACCTCTATGATTTGCGGCGCCTTCGAGGTCGATGACTGGTTCTCCCAAGGCTTGAAGCGCATGCAAAATATGCGTTTTTCCAACGCCGGTCAAGCCGTTTAGTACAACAAAATTGGGGTATTCATCTTCTGATTGATTCAATATTTTTAGGACTTCATTACGATACCCTTTATAACCGCCTTGAAGCCAGAATACTGGTAGATCGATACTTCTTAAAAGCAATGCGATGGATCGGCTTCTATAACCACCTCGCGCACAGTAAAAGATTATTTTTTTACTAGGATATTCATTTTGAAGTTTAAAGAGCGTATCATAAAATAGATGAAGCTTTTGGGAGCCATATTTAAGCCCGATGCGTTTGGCTTCTTCCACAGAAGCATTTTTATAGATGAATCCGACTTCGTGTCTTTCGAGATCATCGAGAATCGGTAAATTAAGCGCACCGATAATATGTCCCGTTTTGTATTCCGATTCACTTCTAACATCGATATATATGGCGTTGTCTTTTTCAAAAACATAAGGTATGGCATGATACATAGTTGTTGGTCCTTTCAAGAGTGTCTTTGTTAGTATCATAACACAAATTAATTTTCTAAACTATGCCAAAATAGAGAATAGAATCCTGGATCAAACGGGTCGGGCGGCGAGCAAATTGATCTCATGGACGATTTGACATTATTTATAAAAAAAGTCGTGCCAAAATGTCCATAAGGGCATTTTTTAATTTTATTGATTGTGTTAGTATGAAGACAATGACAAAAACAAAGATAAAGACTAAGCGTTTCGGAGGGTATAGTGATGCAAACTAAAAAGTACATTTTAGCATTTGACCAGGGCACAACGAGTTCAAGAGCTATTATATTTGATCATGATGGTAAAATTGTGAAGATGGTGCATAAAGAAGTTTCACAAATATACCCAAAGCCTGGTTGGGTTGAGCATGACCCTATGGAAATTTGGGGGTCTCAAATGGGTGTTGCCCGAGAAGTGCTTGAGACTGCAGGCATTAAACCTACTGAAATAGCAGCAATAGGCATTACAAATCAACGAGAAACGACGATTGTCTGGGACAAAAGAACTGGACGACCTGTGTGCAATGCCATTGTCTGGCAATGCAGACGCACCACCAGTATTTGCGATGCACTCATTGCAGATGGCTATGAAGCCCACATCAAACAAGTGACGGGATTAGTGGTAGACGCCTACTTCTCAGGCACTAAACTCAAGTGGATTTTAGACAATGTAGAAGGCGCACGAGAGGATGCTGAAAAGGGGCACCTTCTCTTTGGCAACGTGGACACTTGGCTTATATGGAACCTCACGCGTGGTGCGGTGCATGCTACGGACTATTCAAATGCTTCGCGTACGATGATGTTCAATATCGATACACTAGATTGGGACGATACGATCTTAAATGTGCTTGAGATACCAAGGGGCATGTTGCCAGCTGTTAACCCTTCTTCCTACATTTTCGGACACACCGACCCTCACACTTTTGGAGGTGCTGAAATCCCAATAGCCAGCGCGGCAGGTGACCAACAAGCAGCACTTTTTGGTCAGGCGTGTTTCTCACCAGGAGCGGCAAAAAACACATACGGCACGGGTTGTTTTATGTTGATGAATACAGGCGAGAAGAGAGTCCCTTCAAAAAATGGATTGTTGACGACAATCGCTTGGGGGATAGACGGTAAGGTTACTTATGCACTTGAAGGATCAATATTTATCGCAGGAGCTGCCATACAGTGGTTAAGAGATGAAATGCAACTCATATCAAGTGCGGCAGACAGTGAATATTATGCTACAAAGGTTAATGATACAAACGGCGTATATTTTGTGCCAGCATTTGCAGGGCTTGGTGCACCCTATTGGGACATGTATGCACGGGGTACTATCGTGGGTTTGACGCGAGGCTCTAATAAAAATCATATCATACGCGCGACCTTAGAAGCACTAGCGTATCAAACGCGCGATGTCATAGAAGCCATGGAAGAAGACTCAGGTTTAAAACTTAGACGTCTTAAAGTCGATGGCGGTGCTACGGTTAATAATTTTTTGATGCAATTTCAATCGGATATTTTGGGTGACTCAGTGATAAGACCAGCAATCACGGAAACAACAGCATTAGGTGCTGCCTATTTAGCGGGTCTTGCCGTTGGGTTTTGGGAAAATACGGAACTATTGAAGGCACTATTTGCAGTAGACCGAGAATTTTCGCCAGCAATTGACGCATCGACACGACAGGAACTTTATACTAAGTGGAAACGTGCTGTTGAGAAGTCTAGACATTGGGCGATAGAATAGAGGAGACCTATGTACGACTGGACGATAATCGGAGCAGGCGTTTCAGGGACGTTGATTGCACATGCACTCGCTAAGTACGATCTGAAACTATTGATTTTAGAGGCTGAAAGCGATGTAGCATGTGGTGCAACCAAGGCCAATTCAGCGTTGATACATGCAGGTTATGATGCACCCTATGACTCATTGATGGGCAAATTAAATGTCAGGGGAAACGCATTATATGGACCACTGTCGGAAACGCTTAATTTTACATTTGAAAGAATTGGCTCACTTGTCCTTGGTGAGGGTGATGAAGACTTTAAAGCGATCAATAGCCTTTATGAAAACGGAAAAAAGCTTGGTGTACCAGACCTTCAAATCATCGATCGAACAACGATCTGTCGCATAGAGCCTAACGTCAATAAGGCCTATGAATTTGCCTTGTATGCGCCGAGCGCTGGCATTACGGAACCTTGGGAAGTGGCCATTGCAGCATGTGAGAATGCCATGGATAACGGTGTTGTGCTCAACTTAAACTATAAAGTCATAGATATTCAACGAGAAGGGGACTGTTTTCTAATCAACGCTGAAATTCTTACAAAGGGGATCATCAACTGCGCAGGGGGACATGCAGATTCTATTTATCAACTGGTAAAAGGCAGTGAATCCATCGGTTTTGAGATGATACCTAGGCGAGGGGAGTATTTTATACTCGACAAAGTCGTAAGTGGGCTAGTCAACCAAATGTTGTTCACCTGTCCAACGGCAAAAGGCAAGGGCACTATCATTGCACCAACAGCCCATGGCAATGTCATCATCGGTCCAAATTCTGAAGTTGTTACAAAAGATGCGACGGCGACAACTTTTGAGGGTTTAAATGAGGTTAAGACTAAAGCACTTTATATGGTTCCGACCTGTCCAATGAATATGACGATCGCCAATTTTTCAGGGGTTAGAGCGGAACCGTCTACGGGTGATTTTATCATTGAAGAAACTAATATATCGCGGTTCATTAACGTCGCTGGTATCAAATCTCCAGGACTTTCTTCTGCACCGGCTATTGCAGAATTTGTCGAGGAAATTGTTAAATCCATCAGTGTGCGAGAAGGCTATGAGTTGTCGATTAAGTCGCATTATATCAAAGAGAGACGTGCACGGATTCATTTGATGCATCAAACACCAAAAGTGCAGTCTCAATGGATTGAAAAAATGCCAACTCTTGGACATATCATCTGTCGGTGCGAAAGCATCTCAGAAGGCGAAATCGTGGATGCCATACATCGAAATTGCGGTGCAACGACTTTAAATGGCGTCAAAAGAAGGGTTAGACCAGGCGGCGGTAGGTGTCAAGGCGGTTATTGTGGCCCCAAAGTTCTTGACATTTTGGCGCGTGAACTGAAGTGTTCAAGGACCGATATTAAACAGGAAAAAAAAGGTTCATGGGTAGTGAAAGATTGGAAAACTCAATGACGGAGGTTTGCATGGAAACTTTAACATACGATATCGTCGTAATTGGAGGCGGCCCAGCAGGCATGTCTGCGGCTGTTGAAGCGGCTACGAACCAATCTCTTAAAGTGCTGATTGTGGAAAGGGAAAACCGTCTCGGAGGCATTTTAAAACAGTGTATCCATTCGGAATTTGGGCTTCATGTTTTCAATGAAGCGTTGACCGGACCAGAATATGCCGAGAGAATGCTCAATACGATTCAAAATTCAGGCGTAGAGTGTCTCGTTGACACAATGGTCTTATCTATCAATAAAGATGACAGCATAACCGTGGTCAACGCACAAAGCGGATTATATGCGATTAAATACCGTGCACTTATTTTGGCAATGGGATGTAGGGAACGTTCACGTGGCTCTGTAATTATACCAGGAACACGGCCGTCGGGAGTTATGACGGCAGGAGCAGCCCAATATTATGTAACTATCAAAGGCGACAAAGTGGCCAATCGCATTTTTATCTTAGGCTCTGGGGATATTGGTTTGATTATGGCAAGGCAGATGACAATTGAAGGCGCAACGGTTTTGGGGGTGGCTGAACCTATGCCCTATTCAAACGGTTTGAGGCGTAATGTCGTTCAATGTCTTGAGGATTATGACATACCGTTATATTTAAGCCACACAGTGGTGGGCATACGAGGAGACGCCAGAATCGAAGGCGTAACGGTTGCAAAGGTTGATGCGGACTATCGACCAATTAAAGGAACCGAAATTGATATTGACTGTGACACATTGCTATTGGCCGTAGGGCTGATTCCTGAAAATGAACTCACGCGTGTTGCAGGGATTGATATGTGTGAAAAAACTAGTGGGCCAATTATAGACAACAGAATGCAAACTGTCAGACCGGGTATTTTTGCCTGCGGTAACGTGGTTCAGGTGCACGAGTTTGATAATAATATAGCAGAAGAAAGCCGAAGTGCGGGCCATAATGCGGCTCAATTTGTAGTGGGGGTGAAAGAATAAGCAAATTCAAAGTGCCCCCAATATTTAACCCTGCAGCCCCATCGGAGTTCTCACACTTTATTCAAGGGTGTAATCAATCGAAAAGTTTCATTTACCAAGCCATGCGAGTATGATATACTTACCACATGGAGGTGATTAAGATGTACGATGACAACTGAATAAAAGCGCCAGAACTGCAATTGCAGTTGACGAGGGTGGGGTTTATCGAAAGTTCGGCGGGTGCCCCACGGTGTAATCAACACCGTAAATGTCATACAAAACCAAGGAGTGATCTTTGAGACAGAATTGACAGGTTGATTGAAGGCTATAAGTGCGTCTTATCGAGACACCTTACGAGGGGTGTTTTTTTATTTTTTTGACAAAGGAGAAAGCTTATGTGTGGTATCGTTGGATACGTAGGAACTCAAAAGGCAGTTCCATATTTAATAGAAGGGTTATCGAAACTAGAATATAGAGGGTATGATTCAGCGGGCATCGCGGTAAATGTCGACGGTCAATTACAAGTATATAAAGCAAAAGGCAGATTAAAGAATTTAGAGGCGATTATCGATCTTGACATGAACAGCGTTGTGGGCATTGGACACACACGTTGGGCAACTCATGGGGCACCTTCAGACGTAAATGCGCATCCACATACAAATGAGAATCAGACCATTGCAGTCATTCACAATGGTATTATCGAAAACTATATAGAAATTAAAGAATGGTTAATTAAAGATAAAAACGTCGTTTTCAAATCAGAAACAGACTCAGAAGTCATTGCCCATTTAATTGATTACTATTATAATGGCGATCTTTTAGATGCCGTATATAAAGCCGTTGATAGAATGATTGGCGCTTATGCGATTGGCGTTATTGCAAAAGACGAGCCCAATAGATTGGTTGCCGTAAGAAAAGACAGCCCTTTAATTGTCGGATTGGGCGAACAGGAAAATTTTATCGCATCGGATATTCCCGCACTTCTCAAATATACGCGCAATATGCTCTTAATTGAAAATGACGAATTTGTTGATTTAACTAAAGATGGCGTTAAAATTTACAACAGTTTGAAACAACCCGTAGAACGCGATATTTTTGAAGTAACTTGGGATGTTGACTCTGCAGAAAAAGAAGGTTTTGAACATTTTACGCTCAAAGAAATATTTGAACAGCCTAAAGGTGTAAAAGAGACTTTACTAAGACGATTAAATGCAAAAGACGAAATCGTTTTAGAAGGGGTTCATTTTACTTCTGAAATGCTTTCAAAGATCAATAAAGTCTACATTGTCGCATGTGGTACGGCCTATCACGCGGGTTTGATTGGCCGACGCGCCATCGAAAACTTCGCTAAAATTCCAGTTGAATGTGACGTGGCCTCTGAATTTAGATATAGAGATCCATTTGTCGATGAAAACACATTATTTATCGCAGTATCTCAATCAGGTGAAACACTTGATACCCTTCAATCCATTAGAGAAGCAAAGCGAAAAGGGGCGAGAGTTTTAAGTATTGTCAATGTAGTTGGGAGTTCAGTGGCTAGAGAATCCGATGATTTACTTTATACTTGGGCCGGTCCTGAAATCGGTGTGGCTTCAACAAAAGCCTATACGACGCAATTAATAGCATTTTATCTATTGGCATTGTACATGGGAAAACTCAACGGAAAATTAGAAGATGCCAGATATACAAAGATCATCAATGAATTAAAAGAAATGCCTGTAAAAATACAGACAGTATTAGACAAAAGTCCTGAGATTCAAAAGCTTGCAGCGAGTCAATTTAACAATGAGAAAGTATTCTTCATGGGAAGAGGTCTTGACTGTGATGTGGCGTATGAAGGCTCATTAAAGCTGAAAGAAATTTCTTACATCAATAGTTTTGCTATAGCTGCGGGTGAATTGAAACACGGCACAATCGCCTTGATTGAAGAGGATACTTTTGTTGTCGCTTTGGCAACGCAAGATAAATTGTATGACAAAATGCTTTCAAATATAAAAGAAGTAAAAGCGAGAGGCGCTCATGTTTTTGCAATTGCCAAAGAAGGCAATGACCAATTGTTCAAAACATCGGATGAAGTATTCTATATACCAGATACGTTTGATGAACTCACGCCAATTCTTTCGGTTGTTCCAACACAGCTCTTAGCTTATTATGTTTCAGCACTCCGTGGAAATGACGTAGACAAACCTAGAAATCTAGCAAAATCAGTTACTGTAGAGTAAAATGAGGTTGGTGAATTATGACTGCAAAGATTGTTTTTACTTTGATGCTTTTAATTGGTGTAATCAAACCAGACCTATCTATAAAAATTTTTGAATTTTGGAGACTCGATCGACGTCCCAATTCAGAAAAAATGCTTATGGCAACTAGAATTACATCGGTATTGGCAATCATCGTTATTTGGTGGAGGTTGTAACAAAATGTACAAAAAGAGCCGAATGCGTTCGGCTCTTTTTTAATGTCAAAGTGTATCCTATTGGCGTTGCTTACTTTTAATATCGGAAAAAAACAAAAATTGATTCTTGCCCGCTTTTTTGGCATTTCTATTAGCAATCTCTGCATTTTCAAGAATTTGTTTCAGATTGCAACTGTCAATTGGTGACATTGAAATTCCAATTGAAACAGTCGCATTTACGGGTTGGGTGCTAAAGTGATTTTGTATACTTAAACGAATGCGTTCGGCAAGAAAAGAGAGTTCGTCTTTAGAAATATTAGCGGCAAATACTATAAACTCATCTCCATTTAACCATCGGAAGAGTTTATCTGTTTTCCGTATGGATTTTGAAATGATAGCTGCGATATCATAGATTGCTAAATTTCCAGCTTCGTAGCTTATTTGATTAAAATCTTTTAAATTATCACCGTCGATAAATAAAATCGAATAGTTATCGATATCACATGTAATATTGTTTA
>JBBRVO010000083.1:0-9944 GCA_038246775.1 Peptostreptococcales bacterium
GCCGCACAAATACCAATAGCGCCTACGCAACCTACTCAGCCAATTCAAGCAGATGTTGCCACGCCGCCACTACAAATTTCTTTGACTGCCGAAATGGTGGCTGGGATCCTTAAAGGTCAAAACTTCTCGATGCCATCTGGTTATATCGTCGAAGATGGCGTTGATTACCTTGTGCGAACAGGCGAGAAAATTAAAGACTTAGAAGCACTTAAAACATTGCCAATTATGGTACTCCCTATTGAGGGGTTGGATGCAATCACGCTTGAAGATGTGGCTGAAATAACGCTCGTTGATAACTCAGCGGATCGATATTCTAAAGTCAATGGCGTTGACGCCTTGACGCTAACCATTCAAAAGCAAACAGAATATATCACCTCCGATGTGTCAAAAAGATTGGGTGAAAAAATTGCCGATCTTACAAAGCGTTACCCAGATCTTCAAATGGTAACACTCATGGATCAAGGCGAGTATATCGATATCGTCGTCAATTCACTTTCAATGAATTTAATCTTTGGTGGCGGACTGGCCATATTGATTCTCTTAATATTCTTAAGGGACTTGAAACCCACCTTTATAGTTGGTATCTCTATTCCAATTAGCTTAGTCGCCGCTTTTGTACTTATGTATTTCAGCGATATTTCGCTTAATATCATCTCAATGGGCGGTTTAGCGCTAGGCGTCGGTATGCTGGTGGACAACTCCATCGTCGTCATTGAAAACATATACCGCATGAGAAATGAAGGCAAATCTGCTGTTGAAGCGTCTGTAGAAGGTGCAAAACAAGTTTCTGGTGCTATTGCGGCTTCAACACTTACTACGGTTGCCGTATTTTTACCAATCGTCTTCGTCGAAGGGTTTACGCGTGAAATATTCTCAGATATGGGCCTCACGATTGCTTACTCATTGTTCGCAAGTCTTGTGGTCGCCTTAACTCTAGTACCTTCCCTTGCGTCAAAGGTACTTGTTAAAGAAGCCAAACAGGACCACCGTATCTTTGAAGGCATCAAGAAGAGTTACACTAAAGTATTGATACGTGCACTAAAATATAAATTAGTCGTGCTCCTTTTAGTATTTGCCTTATTCGGTGCAAGCCTTTGGGGCGCGCTGCAAATGGGCACCGAACTTTTTCCAGCAACAGATTCTGGTCAAATTACGGTGACTTTAAACATGCCGTTTGGGACAACTTTTGAAGAACTCACAAAATCAGCAGATGCTTTATCAGAAAAAGTTATGGCGTTAGAGGATATTGATAGTATCGGAACAACCATTGGCGGCGGCGTCTTAGGTTTTGGTAGCGCATCGGGTGGCAGTGGAACCAGCGCAAGCTTATATGTCACCTTAGAGGATAACCGTAAGCAATCCACCGATCAAGTGACTCAAAAAATCAAAGATCTTGGCATACAGGGTGCTTATGACCTTGAAGTTTCAGGTACAGACATGAATATGGGTGCGCTGAGCGGTTCTGGCATTTCCATTGAAATCAAAGGCAGTGAATTTGAAACACTTGAAAAAATAGCAACAGAAATTGCGGAACTGATTAGGGATGTTAAAGGTGTCACCGATGTTTCAAGTGGCGTTGAAGAAACCTCTCCTGAGCTAAGACTTATCGTCGACCCTGAAAAAAGCATCGCTCAAGGCTTGACTGCCGCACAAGTTTATATGGCAGTAAGCAAATCTTTATCTGATGCAAAAACAGCGACAACCGTCAGCGGTGCAACCGGCGATATAGCGGTTAAAGTTTATGATTCTAAAACAATTGAGTCCCTTGATAGAAATGATGTCATCCATTTAGAAATTGATGGGCCACAAGGAAACAAAGTGAAAATTTCAGACATTGCCACTATGGAAGAAGCGAATGGATTTAAGTCCATTCGAAGAGACGGTCAACAACGCTATGTCACCGTATCCGCGGCGTTAGTTGAAGGCAATAATATTGGTATTGTCAGCGATGCAGTTGCATTAGCGCTTAAAGATTATGTCGCTCCAGATGGATATAGCGTGGTACTTAAAGGTGAAAATGAAACCATTAAAAGTTCATTTAAAGACCTATATCTCATGCTTGCATTGGCACTTGCTTTCATCTATTTGATTATGGTAGCTCAGTTCCAATCTTTATTATCACCATTTATCGTGATGTTTACCATTCCCCTTGCGTTCACTGGCGGCTTCTTCGGTTTAATGCTAATGGGTATGCCACTGAGCATCGTAGCCTTTGTAGGGTTAATTCTCCTTTCAGGTATTGTCGTCAACAACGGCATCGTCTTTGTTGACTATGCAAATAAAATGCGAGAAGACGGCATGAGCGTGCAAGAAGCTCTCATTAAGACGGGCACCGATCGACTCAGACCAATACTCATGACCGCACTCACAACAATCATGGCACTACTTACAACATCACTTGGCACAGGCACCGGCACAGAAATGATGCAGCCAATGGCCATCACAGCAATTGGCGGTCTCGCATATGCCACACTACTCACACTGGTTCTAGTACCTATACTTTATGCGATGACACATCGCGATAAATAAAATCGGTGCCTGGCACCTATCAAAGGAGCGTGAAACTATCATGAAAAAACAACCGTTGAAAATTAAAAAAAAAGGCTTTATGATTGGTTTTCTAAAAATTTTGCTTATATTACTTCTATTGATTGCCATCATTCCCTACTTAATCCCCCTATCAAATTATGAAGGGCAACAGTCGCCTTTCGTTAATAGCCATCACTTTAAAGCAGGTGACTCTACGCTCCACTACCGCGTCTATGAACCTGAAATCGGCATTGAAAAAGGCAAAATATTACTCATTCACGGTTTGGGTGGGTCTACTTTTTCTTATGAAAAAAATGCCCCAGCGTTAGCTGAGGCAGGATACTTGGTTATAACGGTGGATCTACCTGGATTTGGTTACAGCAGCCGAAATGTTAATGAGAACCATGCACAAACAGAGCGTGCAGCCAAAATTTGGCAACTGTTAGATGACATTGACCAAAATTCTACTTATCGTGGACGTCAGTCAGACACCTGGCATATTGGTGGCCACAGTATGGGCGGTGGCACGGTGGCAGCCATGGCTCAGGCCCGTCCAGATGAGGTTGCCTCGATGATTTTTATCGATGGTGCTCTTTTTGAAAATAGTAGAAGCAGTGCTATTGTGACCTTTCCCGTTATCTCAAGGTGGGTGCAAGTTCTCCTTGAACATGTATTCATAAAGCCTGCAAGGATCGAGAGTTTTCTGACGTCAGCTTACGGCAAGACACCTACAGAAGAACAAGTGCTTGGCTATTACGAGCCCCTCTCGGTAAAAGGTACCGCCAAAAGTGCCCTTGCCCTACTTAAAACAGCTAAAAATCTTCCTGTAGAGGCACTTGAAAAACTAGACTTGCCCGCCCTCGCAATTTGGGGTGAAAAGGACGCTTGGGTGCCCTTTGATGATACGGCAAAAATAAAAGCCCTCATGCCACAGCTTGAGATTCACGCCATTAAAGGTGCTGGTCACTGCCCAATGGAGACCCATCCAGAGGAAGTCAATCAACTCTTGCTAAAATGGCTTGAGTCCTGTGACGGCAAATAACTAATATTAATTAGACACCCTACTCATTCCTTTGCCACTGATCAAAAGTCAGACTCTGGATAAGATTGCCATCATGCTTGCGGTAATTGATGACTGAATAGCGCTCACCAACATCAAACATTTTGTTTTTATTGTCATCCACATAGATTGTAAACTCATAATACTGGCCTTCGACGTAGTGAAGTGATTTGACAGGTGATGAAAAAGTACCGAATGTATGTCCAGATATAAATGCCATGGCATCTGAACCCGTTTGGTTGCTGTGCCCATAGTAGTCTCTTTGAAACATATAGACGCTATGGGTGCCTTCAACATCACTGCCGGAAAGACTTACAACAAACTCATAGGATTCATCCATAATACTTTCTGGAATAACTTCATATAACTTTAAGTAAGTCGAATAATCCATCAAATCATCTGGAAACACTGTTGATATAATTACAGGATTTTGTGTCTCAGTAGTTTGTATCTCAGTAACTGTTTCAGTCTGTGGCAAAAGGGCTTCAGTTGTATTCTTAGGAAAGGTATAGCCTTTAAGAAATAGTCCTAAAAATGAGAGTAACACCAAAAAAACAGAACTGCTCATGACCTTGCGTAATTTCTTTACGTAAGGTCTTTTGATATTTTGGATTTCTTTTTTTAGCTGAAGGGTGTCTTTAAACCGATGATTCGGATTGAACTTCAGACACTTTGAAATCATTGGTCGCCATTTGCTCGGAATACCTTCATAATCTGTATTATAGGGTGAAGGCGGGACTCGTTTAAATATATAATAGAGTGTTGCCCCTATGGAATAGATATCCGAACGCTGATCAGTCTGACAGTAGCCATATTGTTCTGGTGAGGCAAACCCTCTGGTTGCAATGCTCACCGTATCTGAGTTGCTTTCCTTCTTAACGATTCGAATCGTTTCCAAATCAATCAAGTGTAATGAACCGCTTTCATCTATTATTATATTTTCAGGTTTGATGTCACGGTATACAATGTTGCGATCTGGATGATGGAAATATTCCACTACATCCAATAGCTGCATACATAAACCATAAATCTCGTCTTCACTAAGTGGTGCGTTATTTTGCAAATATTTTTCAAGGGTTACACCGGGGATATATTCTTTAATGACATAAACAAATCTGGATGATTCACCAACAAAGTACACTCTTGGCAGGCGCTCATGCTTTAAATTTTGAATGCTTTTAAAATCAAAGGTTAAACTGCTACTTTTAGAAATAGCTTTTAACGTGCACAGTAGATGATCAGATCGTCGTATGAGACGAAATATCTGGCTATGGTTGCTTTCGAACAGCAGCTGCCCCAATTCATATTGATCCATTAACTCAGACGGTATAGCGCTCTGCGATAAATCATACTCGACGCTGTCCAGGTATGCTTTTGATATCATAAAGACCCCTTTAATTTTGTAATAGCAATGTTATTATTCTAATTATATATATTCAGTGACTATTATACAATATGAGATAATCGCAGAATGATTTGATCCAATTAGGGTATCATTAATTTAAGCTAAATTTTTATTTAGGCACGATGTTTAATCTGCGCGATATTGATAATTTATTAACATACATAATAGTTTAATTACCCTGGATGGCGGGAAAAAAATACGATGAAAAGCTTGTCGACAATGAGAGGTGGCTTATGAAAAAGTATTTGATCTGGATTTTAGTGATTAGCATGATGTGCAGTTTATTGGTTGGATGTGGCAGTGGCAATAAAACAGAGGCTACAAATAGTAACTCGGAGACTAGCATCACTTCAGAAAATGGATTAAATGGATCAAAAACATCCGGTGATTCGGTATTTGGAGCAGGCTATGTCGATCCGAACAATGGACCGACAGGTAAACCCATCGTCACGCCAAAACCGGGTCCCGTTGGCGATTGGGATATTCCGATTCCGCTCATTAACCCGCTGGGTTCACAAGCGCTTTATAATGGTGGGACAAACAATCAAGAAGATTCAAATGCGTCAATCGATATACAATATATTGAGAATTTTACAGAATATCAAAAACGACTTTATGGAAACTCATGGTGGTTGGCTGTTGAAGAAGATTCCGGTATTCCTGTGGCATTTTTGACAGAATACGTTAATTCAATAGGAGGTACCGTCTTTTCAAGTGCCTATGCCGATCATATGATTTTCAAAGTTGATAAAGAAGACGCCTCATGGTGGTGTGATGTACGCGAAAATGAGAACGGCTATGAATTTCATATCGTTAGACAAGATATTTTGTTAGTTGGAAAGTCTTATACGATAACATCTGATCGTTTTCAGGACGGTGTTAGTGGTGGCACGAGCTTTATTACGCAAATAATAGGTGAAAAATTCATATCAATTCACGTGGGCATACCCTCTGGCAAAGTGGTTTTAATGGCAGAATGTGTTGATCAGATTTCAGATAGTGCAATATACAAGCGTTATACAAAGGTTATTGATGCTTCAGTTTCAAAGGATTTTATTTTGGATGATCTGCCACAAGGTGCAGGTATTTATAACTGGTCCATAGTTCCCTATGACTACAATGTACCTGTTCCAGACGAAATCACTCTGATGTTTGAAGAGTCCTACGATTTACCAAAGGTGAAAATGGGGATTAATCCGGGTGCATTACTGGTAAAAGGCGCCCCGTTTGGATCGGTTATGGTCGAACCGCAAAAGTTCGTTAGTGTTGATTATAGAGAAGGAACTCAGCAAACTTCATATGGCGAATCAGCCTGGTACAAGGGCACCGTGACTGTCGATGGCGACACGTTATTTGTTTTGCCACCCGGATACTGGACCGTTGTGAATAGTGCGCCCTATATGGATTACGGATCAACCAAAGCACAGCTCATTCCTGTCAGTACGGGAGAACAGACGACTGTGACGTTGCCGGACAGCCTTAAAAGTGCGAACGCAAGGCTCAATAGCATGGGTGATAGCAGTGAACTTACCGGCAGCATTGAAATGAAAGAGGCTAAAGATCTGACAGCCAGTGCGGAGATTTCAATTTCTGTCAGCGACCCTCTTGAGAGAGATATCTCGCCAACTAAGGATAATACCACCCTCTATGAAAGTGGTACAAAAGTAGAGATCACCAAAATTGTGCGGACGATTGCGCCGAGTAATATTGCACTGGTTATCGACTCCTCTGGATCCATGAAAAACGATATGAAAGCCACGCTAGATGCAGCTAAAGCCTTTCTTGAAGCCCTCCCTGTTGGCAGTACGGTTAAAATTGTTGACTTTGACGCGCAGGTTCGTCTCTTAAAAGGTGAAACGCCTGCAGAAGCCATCAAAAACTTGGGGACCATCACTGCTGGTGGCGCTACAAAACTTTATGATGCCACGCTCAAAGGCATAGAAGTTGTCACTGGCAAATCAAAACCTGCCGTAGTTGTCTTTACAGACGGTATCGACTCACGAGAAGATAAAACCGGCAGTGGCAGCGCGACTACCAGAAGTGCCGTAGTTGAGAAATTGAAAGAAGGTAAGATTCCCGTATATACCATCGGATTTGGTAAACGTCTAAATACTGCAAACCCATCTGCAGCACCTGTTGACGGTGTCCCTGATATCCAGTGTTTATTAGAATTTGCAGAAGTGTCTAGTGGACAGTATTATCCCGCCAAAGACCCAAATGCCTTAACAGAGGTATTTGCAGCAATTGCATCAAAACTTGGCAATAATTTTGTTATCACATACACAAGACCACAAGAGAGCAATATCAGTACGACGCCTTTCATTTCAATGGTTGTAGATAATTCAGGTTCTATGAATCTAGCGCCATCCGAGGGGATTGACTGCAACTTCCGTATGGAAAAGACAGTTTCCATGTTCCATGATTTTATATCAAAACTGCCCCAAGACGTCATGATGCAGTTTGCTACCTTTCAAACACCCGCGATGTCGCCCCCACTTATCATCCAACAGCAGATTACTACAATGGACCGTTCTACACTTTTAAAATCTCTTGGCGCAATGGATTCTCAAGGCGGCACGCCTATTGTAGAGGCCTTGAGAACTGCCTATGAAAATATTCTACCCGTACCGAGTAGCAGAAAAGCCATCTTGCTCCTTACAGACGGCGGCCTTGAAGTTGAACCGGAACAACTGGAGCAATTTAATAGCCTCCTTCAAAAAATTAAGGATAAAAATATCACCGTTTTGTTTGTCGGTATGGGCGTTCAGTCGAAGGAAGCTCTATTTCAAAACGCAGCGGCTGCATCAGGCGGAGACTTTGTCATAAGCGAAGATGTCGCAGATATTCAGGTAAAGCTAGATCAGCTTTTACAAACGCTGAAACAACCATTGGCCTCCCCGAAAATCCCGTTGTCTGTTTCCATCGATTATAGGTCACCTACGGGCGATGCATTAACCTATGCCACTGCCACTGAAGTGGCGTTCTCAGCGCCGAAAAAGGCAGGCACCCCTATGGCGCCTGACACTATAAAGATCAGCACTGGTACACCGTTTGAGCGTTATAGTCAGAAGGTATCCGCCTCTATCACAGGCATGGGTTCCTCCGGGGTTGACACTATCATCGTTAGCAACATGGCTATCAATAAAAAATTAAGCAATACGGTCATGGAAATGACTGTCACGCAAGAAGCTGTTTTCAGTAAGTTCATGGGTATTGATAACACGAATACAAATCTGCAGTTTGTTGCTCTCCAAATTCAGCTACAGAACACATCAAGTCAATCGATTGCCTATGAAATTCCTAGTATCTTTAATCACTTCTATTTAGGGATTAACGGAGAGGGCTTATACCCTGCATCGAAAGCAACTTGGCTAACTGAAAAACCCTTGTCGCCTCATGGCAATCCTGAAATTAAGCTAGAAGCAGGCGAGAAACGCGAAGGCGTTCTCGTGTTTGTAGTGCCCGAAACAGAAGGCATCTCACAACAATCGCTACATTTTTATGACACAGATAATGGTCATATTCAGATGCCTCTCACAGGAAAAATGCCTGAAAAGTGGCTGGCACTCACCAAGCTTCCAGCAACTGCCCCTGCAAAAATGACAGATGCTTTTACTTTAAAGGTAACGGCAGGCACCATCGCAAGTAAAATTGAGCAATATGATGCGGGCGAGAAATCGACTTTCCGTATCGTTGAAGGACAGTTTGAAAGTAAGGTGCAGGCTCTACTCAATCTTGAGCCGAAGGATCGAATATTATTAAAAATCGATACAGCATCCGGTGCCTTGATGTCGCGCATGAGCGATGTCACTGCCGCATTGCCGTTCGGTTTTTTAGAACCGATTATGATGGGGCCAGCGGCAATCAATCCCGTACGCTTTGCCTATGATTTGCCTGTAGGCATGACCAGTTTTAAATCCAGTTTGTACGTGGATTTGGCGACTGGAAATGCTGAAATCCCCCTCACCGCCACAAGCGTCTACAGCGCACCAAAACCTGTTGCTATATTTGACGGAGATGGCATGAAAGTAATAATTAATCAGCTGACAAACCTTAATAACGATGAGATCGCTTTGGATGTTACCTTCAAAGATTTACCAGGCAATGACGGTGTAAAAATTCCACCGGATTTCTTCTGCTTAGTTAATAAAGACTATGTCCCCACTGATTCGGATAGCAATACTTCAGTTGGGCGCATTGGTTTGAGCGGGTCCGGACTGGATAATACCGATGTCTTGACACCAAAAGAAACGACAAATGATTTGGTATTTGGTGTGGGTGACGATTTCGGCGTATTCGACGGACAATCAAGACGTGGCATCGTCCTATTTTCAAAACCGGATGCACCGATCAATTGGACATTACAGTCCCGATATTTGTCCTCTATCCAGGTGCCCATTATAGAAGGCAAGTTTGCCTCACCAGAATTGATCGGATATAAGAAGTCTGTAGAAATTGATAGAGCATTCCAAAATAATCTCGATCTGGCTGTGAATGCTGCCATTGAGAAATTCAAACCGTTAAGTAATGCAACAGCCCAGGCTTTAGAAATTGACATGAATGGCCAAGATGATCGCATTGGTGTTCCGATGCCACCTATCTCAACCTATGGTCTGCGCACCATCGAAGGGTTAAACAGTGAAAAAATAATAATCAGTTTGCTTCAAGGCTTGAACTGCCTACCGCTAAACCGCGATACCGGGAGCTTGCAAACCTATGGCTATCTGCCAGAAGCCGTTATTACACAAGGCTGGGGCGATATCGGTGACATGACAAATTTGACAAAGCAATTGATGTCTAGGCTTGGATTTGCACCGAAGGTAAGAGCGTTAGCTTTTACAGACGCAGGTAAAAAACTATTGCTTGATCTGTCTGGCGTTGACCCAACTGTAGTAGGAACTGTTCCGCTCGGGGTTTCCTATACGAATGACACTGGTGAACGCAAAATGA
>JBBRVO010000084.1:0-9924 GCA_038246775.1 Peptostreptococcales bacterium
GAAATGCTAGGACATGTACTTAAGGAGAACGATAATGCATAAAACAGCGATTGTTGATACAATCATTAGAAATACTCTAAATGAAGACCTCGTGACACACGACATGACCTCAGAGTGGTTATTTGATGATGCCGATTTCTCGGTAGCCCATTTAATTGCAAAAGAAGAGGGCATATTATCTGGTGTGAACGTTTTTAAAAGGACCTTTGAATGCGTGGATTCGCAGACGCATGTTGACGTTATGGTGAAGGATAGTTGCCGTGTCAAAAAAGGCGACATAATCGCTAAAATAGAGGGACGCACAAAGTCTCTCCTTTTTGCTGAGCGCACGGCACTGAATTTTCTACAAAGGATGTCTGGCATTGCGACAGAAACAGAAAAACATGTGTCTGCTGTTGCGGACTTACCTGTGAAGATAGTCGATACGCGTAAAACGGCACCCGGCCTACGTGTATTGGACAAACAAGCGGTTAGGGATGGTGGTGGCTCTAATCATCGTTTCAATTTGTCGGACGGGATCCTGATTAAGGACAACCACATCAAAGCCGCTGGCGGTATTGAGGAAGCGATTCATAAATGCAAAAAAAATGCCCCCCATACTCTAAAGATTGAGGTGGAAGTTGAGTCTATCATCGGGATGATCGAGGCAATAGAAGCGGGTGCAGATATCATCATGTTGGACAATATGTCGACTGTTGCTATGGCAGAAGCCGTTTTGATCAATAAGGGCCGTGCTATTTTAGAGGCAAGCGGGAATATGACATTGACTCGACTCAGAGAAGTTGCCGAAACAGGCGTCGACATCATTTCAATCGGTGCCCTGACGCATTCTGTCAAAGCTTTAGATATCAGCATGCGTTTTGTGTGAGCCGGTTAAATTGTCAAGTTTTTATGGTATACTGATAGCGTACCTTATGCCACTTAACAAGGAGATACATCATGATTCAATTTGACTCGCAAAGACTGATAATACGCGACTATTCGGAAACGGATATAGACGCTTTTCACAAGCTTTTCACAGATGATGAAGTCATGTATTGGATGCCTGAGGTGAAAACGCATTCGCTAGATGAATCTAAGAAATTTTTGTATGAATCCATTGCGGAATCTCAATTCGAAGGCAGAACCAAGTTTTTTTTCGCATTAGTGCTTAAGGAAACGGGACATTATATGGGTGAAATTGGATTTTCAGTCACCATCAACTGTGAGGAAGGCCGAGTGGTCAATTTAGGCTATTTTATTTTTCCACAGTACTGGGGTAAAGGGTATGTGACGGAAGCTGTTAATATCCTGATGGACTATGCCTTTTTATATTTGGACGTCATCAAGATCGAATCTGGCTGTATCAGCTCGAATGTTGGGTCTTTAAAAGTCATGGAAAAAGTAGGGATGACACGAGAATCTTATCTTGTAAAACATATGTATTATAATGATGTCTTGAACGATCGCGTCGACTATCGGATGCTCAAGGAGGAATGGCTTGCCATTCGAACCAAAGAAGACATATAATCGAAACAATTGCCACAATGGGCAAAAAAAAAGCGGAATGACGCGTTCGGACGGTCATTCCAAAAATGAGGAAATTGAAATTAATAAAGGGTATGGTATTTTAACCACTTAAAATATAACACAGTTAGATAAGCAAAGTCAATCAAAGCACTGTAAAATCAAGCGTTTTAGCGATAGGAATATCTGATAGTTTACATTTTAACAATTAGGAATACTGAAAAACTTCAGCCGAAAATTATGAAATAATAAGCATTTTTACCTAAAGTTTTTGCTTAGAGCAGACGATAACCTTTTTGAACGAATCTTGGAGGCTATTATGGTAAAAGGGCTTTATATTGCAGGCACGAGTATGATTACGAATATAAATAAGATGGATGTCATAGGAAATAACTTGGCAAACGTAAATACGACCGGTTACAAAAAAGATCGCGTCGAAGTTGAATCTTTCAACGCGCGTTTATATTCTAGGATCAATGGTTCAAACTACCCGTTTGAAACTGGCCAAAATACAATCACTCAGACCAAAAATGGCGATGCAATCACAGCGACGACCCAAAATGGCTATTTTAAAATAGATACGCCAAATGGTGATCACTATGGCAAAAGTATGATTTTCTTTAAAGATACCGATGGGTATTTGAGAACCATCTATAAAAATATAGGCGGCACAGTAGATAACCTCAAGGGCAATCTCGTATTGGGTCAAAAGGGTCCGATATTTGTGGGCGATGCAGACTTCGAAATGGATGCAAAGGGCAATATAAATGTTGGCGGCACTGCCTTAGATCAACTGATTACACAAACGGGTCCCAATGTAGTAGGTACGATAACCGCTGGCATTCGCAGTTATTCCGTACTCACCGATCATGAACAAGGTCAACTTGAAAGAACAGATAGCAACTTCGACTTGGCGATTAAAGGCGATGGCTATTTCAATATAAGAACCGAAACGGGCGATTATTACTCGAGAAATGGGGCATTCACCAAGAACGGATTGGGTGAACTCGTCACATTTGAAGGCCATAAGGTCCTCGGGCTAAACGGACCGATTATCATAGACAGTGAGGCATTCACCGTCAATGAATTTGGAGAAGTGATCCAGAATGGAGAAATTACGGACAAACTCTTATTGACTACTTTCACAAATGTTGCCGATGTATACAAGATTGGCACGAGCTATTATAAAGAAAAAACTAAATTGACGGGTGAGAAAGTGGCATTTGAAGGTGAAATCGTACAAGGTTTTATTGAAACTTCAAATGTGGATTCCATCACGGAGATGATTCAACTGATAGAGATGAACAGAAATTATCAGACAAGTCAAAAGGTCATTACGACCATAGACGAGATGATTGGCAAGAGTGTAACTGAACTTGGTAGAGTATAGGAGGCTTGACATATGAAAGCAATGTGGTCTGCAGCATCGGGTATGAAAAATCTTCAACTTAAAATTGACACGATTTCCAACAATCTCGCCAATGTCAACACGATTGGTTTTAAAAACCAACGCGTCGAATTCAAAGACATTATGTATGAAAGATTAAGTTCTTCAGATAGACTGGAAAATGAAGGCAGACCAGTACCAATCGAGATTGGTCACGGCGTCATGATTTCCGCAACACTTAGAGATTTTACGACTGGGAACCTTCAACAAACTGAAAACAAAACGGATTTGGCAATCAACGGCAACCATTTTTTCAAAGTCATAGATAATAACGGCAATACGCGTTATACAAAAGATGGTAGTTTCAAACTGGCAACGACCGCAGAAGGGGCACAACTCGTTACATCAGATGGCTATTATGTTCAAAGTCTTGATGGCAATGTGGTTTTGGGTGAAAACGTATCGGAGATCAGCGTTGATAGCAAAGGTTTTGTAAAAGTTAAAAGAGATGGCCTTCAAGACTATGAAGACATCGGTCAACTTTCTCTCAGTAAGTTTGTCAACCCAGCAGGGCTTGAAGCTTTGGGAAAAAACTTGTTCAAAGAGACCGGCGCATCGGGCGTAGCCATAGAAGGTTTACAAGAAGGCGACCAAACTCAGGTCATGCAAGGCTTCGTAGAAAATAGCAACGTTCAAATCGTCGATGAAATGATCAATCTCATCACAGCGCAACGTGCGTATGAAATCAACTCAAAATCTATTCAAACGGCAGATAGCATGCTTGAAATAGCCAACAATTTGAAACGTTAATGAGTCTCGATGAACAGGAGGCATTATGAAAATAGATAATTCTGTTATAAGTGGTGCTTATAAAACGGCTGCTACACAAGAAAAGTCCGCTATGGAAGCGGAAGGTTTTAAAAACATGCTTGAAAAAGCGGCTGACGGCAAAGACCTACCAAAGCTAAAAGAAGCGAGCCAAGAATTTGAAGCCTTTTTTATCAACACGTTGTTTAAAGAGATGAGAAAGACGATTCAAGAGGGCGGACTCACTGAAAAATCTCAAGCGACGACGACTTTTGAAGATATGCTGGATGAAGAAATGTCAAAGACGATTAGCAAGTCAGGTGGACTTGGGCTCGCAGACATGATTTATAACAACATGGTTAAAGTTTATGCGAACAATGCAGCCGTAGGGGATTCTACATTGGATGCTACAGACGATATGCCTTCAATCGATGTTAAAGGTTAAGTAAGCGGATATAAGCTATTACGATTTAAAGGATAAGGCCGAATTTATACTAATTCGGCCTTAATTTTGTTAGTCGCTGGTGATTTATGGTATAAGTATTGAGACATGTGTTTTGTAACGCAAAACAGGGAGGCAAAATGAGAGGTGTAGCACTGGAAGGTGGCGGGGCAAAAGGCTCTTATCACATTGGTGCAATAAAAGCGCTTAATGAGCTAGGAATAGACTATCAAGTAATAACGGGGACGTCGATCGGCGCAGTCAATGGTTCGGTCATTGCAGCTGGAAACTTGGCACAACTGGAACAGCTATGGCTTTCCATGAGTGTGACGGATATGATCAAAGTCGATGAGAGCCTGTTTAACAGTATCATGGCTTTCGATTTCAAATTTGACCAAACTAAAATGAAGGACTTTATTTCAGAGACCTTTAAACAGGGTGGATTGGATGTGACACCCTTTAAAACAAAACTTAAAGAATTGGTGGATGAAGAGGAACTCAGGCGTTCGCCAATCAATTTCGGATTGGTTTCACTTTCGCTAAGTGATTTAAAACCCATCGAATTGTTCATAGAAGATATACCGGAAGGTAAGTTGCACGATTATATTTTTGCATCGTCCAATCTTCCAGTTTTTAAAGATGAAAAAATAGATGATAAGAGGATGCTCGATGGGGCGTTTGTAGACAATTTACCTATTAAAATGCTTTTGGACCGAGGATGCGACGAAGTGATAGCCATAAGGCTCAATGCCATTGGACGCATCAAAAAGGTCAAGAAGAAAGATCAAGCAAAAATAATCTATATCATACCCTCTGGAGATTTGGGGAAACTGCTTGAAATCGATCCGGAACGTGCACAACAAAATATCAAGATGGGTTATTTTGATACCATTAAAGTGATGACAGGGCTGCATGGCAGCAAATATTATATATCTAACTTGATTGATGATGCGGTCATTCTGAACACGCTCATAGAAATATCTCAAGAGTCACTTCATGACATTGCGCAAATTTTGGGTACTAGTAAGGCAACACATCGCGTCATATTTGAGGTGCTTTTGCCGTTAATAGGCGACCTGCTCAAAGTGGACAAAACCAGTTCGTATAGTGAGCTTATTCTGAGTTATTACGAGTTTTTGGCGGAACAAGCCGGAATAGATCGATATGAAATTATGGATTATTCCACTTTTGTTAGAAAGGTAAATGGCTATTATTTTTCTCAAATTGAAGCTTATAAAGGCATCCAGGACGATGTCGTAAAACGCATTATTTCAGTACTACCAAACAAAAGTGCTTTATTGCTGCCTCAAAAGATGAAAGCGGAGCTCTTGATACATGCGTATTTCAAAATGATGATTGGCCTTGAGGATACTGGCATTCCAAATTAATCTGTGATAAAATGATAAAAATTAAGGGTTTGCCTTATGGCATGAAAGGAGAAAGTTTGATGAACGCTCAATCGTATTACTCTGAATGGTTAAATAATCCGTATTTTGATGAAGCCTTTAGAGCGGAACTTGACTCGTTAAAGGGAAAAACGGATGAAATAGAAGACCGTTTTTATAAAGATTTGGAATTTGGTACAGCGGGGATGAGAGGGATCATCGGCGCGGGTAGAAATAGAATCAACAACTACATCATCAGAAAGGCAACGCAAGGGTTTGTGAATTTTTTAATTGAGAGACGAGAATCACTCAATAAAAAGGCGGATTGCTCAGTCGTCATCGCCTACGATTCAAGGCGGATGTCTCATGAATTTGCCATGGAAACTGCCCGTGTATTCGCGGCAAACGGCATCCTCGCGTATGTATTTGATGAGGTCAGAACGACGCCGGAATTATCATTTGCCGTCAGACACCTCGGGTGTATGGGAGGCGTTATGGTCACTGCAAGCCACAACCCACCTGAATACAATGGTTACAAGGTTTACGATGAAACGGGTTGTCAGCTTGTGCCACATCTTGCGGATGCATTGGTAGAACACGTAGGTAGAATCACGGACTTTTCAATGGTCAAGATTATGGGCAGAAAAGATGCTGTACAAGCAAAATTATTAAAACTGATCAGTGAAGAAGTAGATCTTCCCTATATAGAAATGGTTAAAAAAGTTTCAATCCGTCCAGAATTACTTAAAAGTTCAAAACTCAAGGTGGTTTATACGCCGCTTCACGGGACCGGCGGCCATACAATCTCAAGGGTGCTCAAGGAAATGTCCTTTTCAAATATGATTCCAGTCGAGGAACAGATGGCGCCTGACGGCGAATTTCCAACTTGTAAGCAACCGAATCCCGAAGCGGTGGAAGCGTTTGAAGTTGCCATCAAAGTGGGCAATAAATTCGACGCCGACCTGCTTATCGCCACGGACCCAGATTGTGATCGAATCGGTTTGATGATTAAGGATGGCAACCGTTATAAAGCGTTAAATGGCAATCAGATTGGCGCCCTTTTTCTTGAGTACGTCTTGTCTTCAAAAAAAGGCTTAACCAAGCAGCATTATGTGGTCAATACGATCGTATCTTCGGATCTTGCTAAAGCACAAGCGGCCCATTATGGCGTGACGCTGAAGCAGACGTTGACGGGCTTTAAATTCATAGGCGAACAAATTGAATGCGATACACCGCATTTTGTGATGGGTTATGAAGAGAGTTATGGTTATTTATTTGCACCTTATGTAAGAGATAAAGACGCCGTTATGGGAACGCTGCTCGCAATAGAAATGGCAGAGTATTATAAAGGGCTTGGCTTATCTTTAAATGACGTGCTCGAGAGTATTTTCAAACGCCATGGCTATTTTATCGAAGAAACAGTGGCTAAGAATTTTGAAGGCAAAGAAGGCCACTCAGTTATGATGGCCATTTTGGACCGGTTTAGAAACCATTCCGAAGGGCTTTTCAGCTACATTAAAAAAATCGATTACCTTCAGGATGAGACGGGTCTACCTGAATCAGATGTCCTCAAGTTCTACCTCGATGAAAATTCATGGATGGTACTTAGACCGTCAGGAACAGAGCCTAAGCTTAAAATATACTTCTCAATTTGCGATCGTGATTTTAGTAAAGCCAAAAATAAACTGGATTACTTTAAAACGCTGATGCTTGAGAAGGTACTGTCTTGATGAAGTCTATAAAAACGTCCAAATTAAAATTCGTAAAGGCAGAAGCTACGAACACACGGCTCATGGGCGTCATAGGCGTGGTTGTACACTGGAAGGATGAAGCTGAGCGAGAAATCGCTCAGATTTTTCATTTGGATTATGAAGTGTATGGCATTGATGGCTTCTATCATTTGATGGGCTCAATGCTTAAGGAACTTGACACACTTACTTTGGCTGTGACAGGGGGCCTCGGCGGTAGCTTTGTCTCCATTGATTTTAGAGAAATGGTTTACCTCCTTAAAACGGCCTATGTGGTTGATCCAAACAGCGTTGAAACGCATGTGGATTTTGAAGGGTTTTTAGAGACGTTTTTAGCGTGGAAAGATGACTTATCTACAGCAGAAATAGTGAACCTGATGGAGAAAATCAACCCGCCGATTACGACGGATATACAAGCCATCAACTTCATGATCATGCGCATTGTCGGTTGTGATAGGGTATCCACCATAGCCCTGTGGGACGATCGGACGCAAATCGGCTATACAGATTTCTTAGTAGCCCCGTTTACACTTATAAAAAACACGTGTCATCTCATGTCGGAAGAGCCAAAGGGCAAGCTAAAAGACGAGATTTCCTTAAGAATTCGAAATGAAAAAATATATCGCGCGGAAGCTTTAATCGATTTTGAACATAAGTATAAACTGTTGGTTTTCAAACTCAAAGTCAATGCGGTGACACATAGAATCGTTAGCGTTGAGCACGTTGAAGACCTCATGATCAGCAGTATTGAAGCGGCGTTTAACCTTAACAAACCTGAATTTATGATCGTCACACAACTCAAAGATGCTTTTTTTGAACGCCGATTTGCTGATAATAACCCTGAGATGATGAAACAAGATTACGCACAGGGACAGCTTTATATTGAATTCAATGATGACAATGAACACGTCATGCAGAATCCGTATTATCTTAATGGCGATATTTATGCGATGTATTTTTTTTCCCGTTCAGGACAATTGTTGATTGCATCATTTTCCAAGGAGACCCTCGAAGCCATTGATACCATGCTGATAAGCAATCAAGCGTACACAGAGAGCCTTCAGTTTATCTGTGAGCTCAAGACAGATGATCCCATACTGTACGCCTACATCAACAGCGATTACCAGTCTATTTTTGAGTTTCTTTCACATTAGGCGGTAAATAGCCTCTTGAAATAAAAAAGCCCTCAGTGCCAATTAGCACCGAGGGTTAGTTATCTGATTTGGTAGTGATTTGATGGGTCCTTCCAATTTCATAAGATTTGTATCGATTGAGTTCATGCATCAAACGCTCAATCTCACTTTCTATTTCTCGACAGGCATATTCGGCTTGAAGACCACTCAACGTTCTGCGTTGAGATTTTAGAGACTCCAGTTCCAATGTCAACCTTTCAATGTAATTCATGTCCATGCCTCCTTCCGTATAGGTTATATCGGCAAGATATACCATTATTATAACAGAAAAAGTTAGAAATATTAAAGAATTTTCATAAAGATGGTATTGTATTATCAAATAGGGTATGCTATTATAGTCAAGTAAATTTAATAGCAATCCTTATCAAGAGAGATGGAGGGAATAGGCCCTATGAAGTCCAGCAACCGTTTATACGGTGCTAAATCCTACCGGGTAGTACGGATACCTGGAAGATGAGGCCTTAAGAAACTACCCTCTTCTTGTGAAGAGGTTTTTTTTATGACTGGTATCATCAATGCGAAAAAGGATTCAGCTGCATTTGCAGCACTAAATCAATGGAGGTGTTTTAAATGGCAAGAAAAAGACTGTTTACTTCTGAGTCTGTAACGGAAGGTCACCCAGACAAGATTTGTGACCAAATCTCTGATTCAATTTTAGATGCGATTTTCACATTAGATCCAAATGCGCGCGTTGCATGTGAAACCTCTGTAACAACAGGGTTGGTGCTCATCGCTGGTGAAATCACAACTGACTGTTATGTTGATATTCAAGGTATTGTTAGACAAACGGTAAAAGAAATCGGCTACACAAGAGCTAAATACGGCTTTGACGGCGACACTTGCGGCGTACTCGTAGCAATCGACAAGCAATCTGACGACATCGCTATGGGCGTTGACCAAGCGCTCGAGAGCAAAGATGGCACGATGATCGATGCGGTTGAAGCGATCGGCGCTGGTGACCAAGGCATCATGTTCGGATTTGCATGTGATGAGACACCTGAACTTATGCCACTCCCGATCTCATTGGCTCACAAACTCGCTAAGAAACTTTCTGATGTTAGAAAAGACGGCACCTTATCTTATCTTAGACCAGATGGTAAAACACAAGTGACTGTGGAATACGATGAAAATGGCAGACCATGTAGAATCGACACAGTACTTATCTCTACACAACACAGCGCAAAAGTTAAGAGAGAGCAAATTGAAGCGGATTTGATCGAATTTGTTATCAAACCGATTATCCCTGCTGAACTCTTTATCGATACAAGAATTCTCGTAAACCCAACAGGACGTTTCGTAATAGGTGGCCCACAAGGCGATGCTGGTCTTACTGGCCGTAAAATTATCGTAGACACTTACGGTGGCTATTCAAGACACGGCGGCGGCGCTTTTTCAGGCAAAGACCCTACAAAGGTTGACCGTTCTGCGGCTTACGCGGCAAGATATGTTGCAAAAA
>JBBRVO010000085.1:0-9894 GCA_038246775.1 Peptostreptococcales bacterium
ACGGGCTCAGATGACGTATTAAAACTGATATTGGAAACATTTTTACCAATTGGTGGGGTGGTGCTCGCCCCTTCTCCGACCTTTTCGGAATACGAGAAGATAGCGCGCATCGTGAAAGGGCGATACCTTGAAGTGGCCTTCGAGACGCTCGTCATCGATATTGATGCGTTGATTAGGTGTGCCATCACCGAAAAAGCGGATGTAATTTTCCTCGCCAACCCGAGCAACCCAACGGGTCAACTATTTACCTTTGCGGAGATCAAGCGGTTAATCGCTGAAACCGATGCGCTAATTGTCGTCGATGAAGCCTATGCTGAGTTTTGTACGATGACTGCGTTACAGTATGCCCTGACAAAGCCCAGGGTCATTGTGACACGAACTCTTTCAAAGGCCTATGGCATGGCTTCACTTAGACTGGGATTTGCCATTGCAATGCCGTCGATCATCGCGCGGATGGCCACTTTAAAACTGACCTACAACATCTCTGGCTTATCTGAATGGCTCGCACTTAAGGCACTGGCGTGTACAGAAGAGACACGCCGCTATGCCGAGCAAGTGGTTCAGCTGAGAAGCAAAGCACAGTGGCTGTTAAAACAGTTACCGAGTCTAAAACTATTCGAAAGTGCCGCCAATTTCATCCTTATAGAAATTGAAGAGGATCATAAACGGGTTACCCTATTAAATAAGCTGGTTAGCGCAGGCATTCGCGTCAGAAGCTTTGAGGGAAATAGTGGACGATTGAGTCGCTGTATACGGTTGACGCTCACTGACGAACAGGAATTTGTCATGGTCTATACTTTTTTCAAAGAAATAGAAAATAACGCAGAAATTCAAGGCATAGGAGGCAGTTATGGCCGTTGAAATTACTCGCACCACGCTTGAAACCGATATACGTTTGACACTAGCCGAGGGGGAGGCTAACAAAGTTGGGAAACGCATTTTTTCAGACCCGGCGCTAGGTTTTTTTGAGCACATGTTATCGGCTCTTTTATATTATGCGCGTTTGGATGTGACGCTCGCCTGCACGGGAGATGTTTGGGTGGACACGCATCATACACTTGAGGATATTGGCATCGTTTTAGGTTTAGGTGTTAAAAAATTATTAGAAGAAAAAGTCGGCTATGCGCGGTTTGGAACAGCTTATGTACCAATGGATGAAGCGCTTGTGCGGACGGTGCTTGACCTCAGCGGCAGACCTTATTTTGTACTCGGTGGTTTTGAGCTCGCGGCACTTCCTGAAACTGAGCAAGCTTTAGTGGAATTCCTACGGGCATGGAGTCAAAATGCGGGCGTCACACTGCATATCGATGTGCTTCGCGGAACCAACCGCCACCATATCTTTGAGGCGGTGTTCAAATCCGTTGGGCGGGCATTGGCGCAGGCACTTACAACACAGGAGACACTATTAAGTACGAAGGGGAGGCTTTTATGATCGCAATTGTGGATTATGGCATCGGCAATATAAAAAGTTTGATGTCACTGCTTGAAGGGGAAGAGGTGATCTTATCGGACGACGCGGAGACGCTCATGCTGGCCGATGTGATGATTTTACCAGGGGTTGGTGCCTTTGGGTACGCCATGAATGCCTTGAGAGAAAGGGGACTCGACACGGTTGTAAAAGCCTTTGCAAAGACAGGAAAGCCTCTCATCGGAATCTGTTTGGGCATGCAGCTGATGTATGAATCCAGTGAGGAATACGGCTTCCATGAAGGGCTTGGCCTCTTAAGGGGACAGATCAAGTCGCTGCCTGACGATTTCGTCAAACCGCATATGGGGTGGAACAAGATCACTGTTAGTGAAAGTCAGAAAGCATCTCGTGTGAATTTTGAAAATTATATGTACTTTGTACATTCCTATTATGCGGTAGAGATTGATGAAAGGACCCTTGTGGCGACGACGCAATATGGCGCTAAGATTCCCGCTATCGTCAAGTCAGACAATTTGATTGGGTTTCAGGGACATCCTGAAAAAAGTGGTGCATTTGGAGCCGCGCTTTTAAAGCAGGCTATAGCCACTGGTGAGGTGATGTTATGAACCGCATCCCATCACTGGATCTCATGAACGGCCAAGTCGTGCGACTACAAAAGGGCGATTTCGAAAAGGTCACAGTCTACTTTGATGACCCAACAGCATGTGTCTTCGCCCTTAAGCGTGACGGTGCAACGTGTATACACATCGTCGACCTCGATCAGACGCGCAAGGGTGCTAGGGAGAAAGAAGTCGCAAAATCGCCAAATTATGAAGCCATTACTCAAATTATATTGGAAAACCGCGGCACAATAACGCTTCAGTTAGGTGGCGGCATAAGATCGTATGAAACGGCTCAGTTTTGGCTAGATAAAGGCATCGATCGCGTCGTCGTTGGCACGCTGTTTTTCTCAGATTATGAAGCCTATGCGAGATTGGTGAACGCCTATCCAGGACAAGTCGTTTTAGCACTTGATGTTAAACAAGATGAAGTCTGTCATACGGGATGGCAAGTTGGGTCAGGCATGACAATCGACGCGATCATAGCTTCTGGAAAAATCGGTGATGTTCATAGTCTCTTAGTGACTGACATCAGCACCGATGGGATGTTGACGGGGCCAAATCTCGAGCTCTTAAAACGCTTGATGCGTATGCACACGTATCCACTTATCGCATCAGGTGGAATTGCCAGTGATGCGGATTGTGCCTCAATCCAGGACCTTGGGATACCTTACGCCATTATCGGTAAGGCGTATTATGAAGGGCGTGTCACAAAGCTCGGTGAGACTATTTAAACGCATCTCGCATGGATCATTGATTAAAAAGAGGAGGATTTTATGAACCTAGAAGATAAACAAAGCACGCTCGCCAAACGCATTATTCCTTGTTTAGATATCCAGAATGGCCAAGTTTCCAAGGGCATTCAGTTCAAAGAAGTGAAGTCGGTGGGTGATCCCATCGAACTGGCTAAGTATTATGAAGCGCAAGGCGCAGATGAACTGGTTTTTTATGATATCAATGCAACCGTGGAGATGCGTTCCATTTTCTTATCGCTGGTTGAGCAGATCTCAAGGACACTGCGTATTCCATTTACTGTGGGCGGTGGGATAAAAACCGTTGACGATGTCTATTCCGCACTACTGAGTGGTGCCGATAAAGTCTCCATCAATTCAGCAGCTATTTTAACACCTGAGCTTCTCTATAACAGTGCCAAGCGATTTGGCAATCAATGCGTGGTGGCCTCTATAGATGTCAAACGGGTAGGCGATGCTTATTATGTTTTCACACATGGCGGGCGCAATCAAACCTCCTATCGAGCTGAGACGTGGGCAGCCCGCTGTGAAGCACTTGGTGCCGGTGAACTCGTCATAAACGCCATCGATCAAGATGGGATGAAACGCGGATACGACCTTGACCTGTTAAAAGCCATCAAAAGCATCGTCAAAATCCCAGTCATCGCTTCTGGAGGGGCAGGGAAATTAGAAGATTTCACAGCGCTCTTTGAAGCGGGTGCGGCTGATGCGGCATTAGCGGCAAGTGTCTTTCACTATAACACCGTGCCTATTCCGCTGTTAAAGGCGGCACTTGATAGAGAAGGGGTTACAGTACGAATTACCCAATAAATAAATTTCAGAATAGAAAGGGACAATCATATGAATGAAACACTCAACTTTGCCTCTGACGGCCTTATGCCATGTATCGTTGTGGATTATCAAAATAACGACGTGCTTATGCTAGCTTACATGAATCAGGAGGCGTTAAAGCAGACGCTAGAAACGCGGCAGATGACCTATTACTCACGGTCGAGAAAGCGCCTTTGGGTGAAAGGGGAAACGTCAGGAAACCGACAAGTTTTAAAAACGCTAAAAACGGATTGCGACCAAGACACGCTCATTGCCTACGTAGATCAGTTGGGATCAGCGTGTCATCAAGGTACGAGAACATGCTTTGAAACAACACTTTATGAATCGGATAAAAATGAGTTGCGTTCTAAAGATGTTTCAAATTGGCAAAATCTCGACATCCTTAAGACGCTTTCCGCCACGATAACTGAGCGCAGACAAAATCCAGCCCAAGGCTCATACACAAACTATTTATTGGATAAAGGCCTAGACAAGATTTTAAAAAAAATCGGTGAAGAATCCACAGAAACCATCATAGGTGCTAAGAATGGAACCGATGAACTCATCTATGAAACGGCGGACTTAATCTATCACCTCTTAGTCCTGTATGAAAACCAAGGCGTCAGTTTTTCAAAGGTCCTTGATGTGCTGACTGAGCGTCAAATAAATAACCATACACCTATTAAATCTCTATAGAAATATAGAGATTTTTATAGTTTTGGAAGGGAATTCCATAGCAATGTCGAATAATCACTATAACGCAATATATCAAAGTTGGAGGCTGTATGTTTGAACTCTTTTTGATGCTAGCCATTGGTGGCACCTTTGTTTTCATTGGCTTTAGAATATGGAAGAAAGAACAGATTACACTGATCCATGATTACCATTATTCAAACGTTTCAGCTCAAGACAAGAAGCCATATACGGAGCAGATGGGTAAGGCCTGTATCATCATGGGCATCGGTATGCTGTTAACAGGAATTGTTGATTTCATGACTAAAACATCATACGGATGGGTATGTTTTATAGTCTCCTTTATTTGGGGGATGACCATGATAGTCAAAGCACAGAAAAAGTATAATGGTGGCATATTTTAAAGATTCAAGGAGGTTATGAAAATGGAAAAAATAATAACGCTTGATCGATCGAATATTGATACTGAACACATTTGCTGTGCATTTTCTGATAAGAAGTGCAAAGACAGCTACACACTAAAAAAGGAGTGGTTGAAACAAGAATTTGATAATGGCTTTGTATTTCTTAGGATTGACGCGAGAGCAAAGGTATTTATAGAGTATGGACCTGCTGAAGAAGGTTGGATACCAATAGATGCGCCTAATTATCTGATGATTGATTGCTTTTGGGTATCGGGTCAATATAAGGGACAAGGTTATGCGAAAGAACTTTTAAAACTTGCTATGGAAGACGCCGCGACACAAGGGAAAAATGGTCTTGTAACCGTTGTTGGCACCCGTAAGTTTCACTTTATGAGCGATACAAAATGGTTACTTTCTCAGGGGTTTGAGACCTGTGAAGAAATAACATCTGGATTTAGCTTGTTGGTCAAAAAAATCAAACCTGAGGCAAGTGATCCCGCGTTTAATGCGTCAGTTAAAAGTGGCACCTGTGAGAATAATGATGGAATAGTCGTCTATTATTCCAATCGTTGTCCGTATTCAGAATTTCATGTGACGACTTCATTAAAAGAAACGGCTGAGAAAAGAGGTATACCTCTCAAAGTAATCAAACTTGAGTCAATGGCACAGGCACAAGCTGCACCTTCGCCGGCAACGGTTTTCAGTCTATTTTATAAAGGTAAATTTGTAACCACCGATTTGAGCGTATGTATGGACAGTCGGTTTGATAAGGTGATAGATAAGTTATCATATGAATGAAATACTAGGAAATACTTAGAAATTGTGCAATGAAACGCCGATTGGAGGCGCATAATAGGGAGATGACATCATGAAAATAGATAACGCAATCATCAAACACTATTTGAAAAACGTCCTGTTTATCAACGGCACAGCGTATGCTGGAAAGTCAACAATGGTAACAATGCATTTTAATTTGAAACTATGATGCTTATCATTATTTAAACGAGGTTATAATATATGAGTAATACTGATAAACGCGAAAAACTCGAAGAAAATCCTTTTAACTATTTCATTTCAAAGGATGGAAAACTACATATCTCCTTTCACCATAAAGAGGTCATGGTACTAAAAGACAGAAAGGCAAGTGAGCTGATTCGCACGATGGATCAGGCCACAGATTTTGAAATACAGATGTTACTGGCTAAAGCAACGGGTAATTTCAAACATGGCAATGAGAGGACAAAAAAACCTAGTCAACATTAGACTAGGTTTTTTATATGCAAAGTATAAAGTTACATCAAATAGGCATTTTCACCATGCATGATTTCATCAACGCCTGTTAATTGTTCACTTGAGTCTATGCGAACAGGTGTGACCTTATTAATTAGAAAGAGCATGGTGTATGAGACGACGAATGCATATGACGCTGCAAAGAGAACGGCAATAAGCTCTTTGTTAAAGAATGCAATCCCACCGTATATAAGACCATCGGGTGCACTAGGATTTATCGCGGAGCTCGAAAAGATTCCGAGTAGAATAACGCCTGTGATACCGCCCACACCGTGGACGCCCCACACATCAAGTGCATCATCCCACTTCATTTTATTTTTAAGATTTACTGCAAGATAACATATAATTGAAGCAAAACTTCCGATTAATGCTGCAGTAGCGGTGCTAACGTATCCTGCTGCGGGTGTTATGGTTGCAAGCCCAGCTACAGCGCCTGTGAGCATGCCAACGAATTTTGGTTTTCCAGTGATTTTCCAATCAATGACGAGCCATACCACTGCTGCAAAGGAAGCAGCGACATCTGTATTTAAGAAAGCGAGTGCGGTTATTGAATCTACTCTTAGTTCACTGCCAGCATTGAAACCATACCATCCGAACCAAAGGAGAGCGGTACCAAGTGCAATCAGTGGGATGCTGTGCGGTTCGTTTCTTGTATTTTCACGTTTACCAACAAAGAATACAGAAGCCAGTGCAGCCATACCAGCCGTAGCGTGTACAACAATGCCACCTGCGAAGTCAAGGACACCCCACTGCGCTAACAATCCGCCGCCCCAAACCATATGTGTAAAGGGGAAATAAACTAATAGCAACCAAAAGACGAGAAAAATTAAATAAGCCTTAAATCTGACGCGTTCTGCAAAAGCCCCAGTGATGAGAGCCGGCGTAATAACGGCAAACATCATTTGATAAGCGACAAATACAAGCGTCGGTATATTGTTCGTCGGTGAGAATACATCGTTGATAGAAATGCCTCTTAAAAAGGCATGATCTAAATTGCCAATGATACCGCCGATATCACCACTGAAGCATAGTGAATATCCGACTGTAAACCATAAAACTGTTGTAATGCCCAGTGAGACAAAGCTTTGCATCATAATGGTCAAAACGCCTTTTTTGCTAACGAGGCCACCATAAAAAAAGGCAAGTCCTGGTGTCATCAGCATAACCAAACTTGTTGCAAGGAGCATAAATCCAGTATTTCCTGTGTCAAAGTTCATCGTTTTCCTCCATTTAATAATCTGACACTTAATTATATGCAAGTGTTATGCCAAAGGGCATAAGTTTCAATACTTTGCAAACAGAGCAATTATGTATTGTGACTCAAAAAAAGTGAGACATATACGTCGCACTGCGACATGTTTGTCTCACTTTTGATTTTATGGATGCAGATTGTATTTATTGATTTTTCGATGCAATGAACGTCTACTGATTCCAAGAAATTCTGCAGCTTTGGTTATATTTCCATCACAGGACATAATAGCGTTTTGAATTATTTTTTCCTCAGTGCTGTCTTTGAGGGCATCAAGTGTTTCATATGTGCCAATCATCTGAGTGGTATTCGCTTGCATTTTTTCGGGAAGATCTGTGAACTGAATCGTATGTGTTTCACTGATTAACAATACCCGTTCTATAACGTTCTCAAGTTCGCGAACATTACCTGGCCAGTTGTATGCTAGCATTTTGTCAAGCGCCTCTTTGCCAAATGATTTATGTGGCGTTTTATAGCGCTTGATTGAATGAGTTACAAAAGTATCTATCAGAGGCAATAAGTCTTCCTTGCGTTCACGAAGTGGTGGAACAGTGAGCGGAATAACGTTTAATCGATAATAGAGATCTTCTCTAAACAGACCACCTTTCACAAGATTTTCTAAGTCTTTGTTTGTGGCAGTTATTATGCGCACGTCTAAGTTGATTGTCTCAACGCCACCAAGACGCTCGATTTCTTTTTGTTGGATGATGCGCAATAGCTTGAGTTGAATCAGTGGCGAGATATCGCCAATCTCATCTAGAAAAATGGTCCCACCTTGAGCAAGCTCGAAACGACCAAGTTTTTTTGCAAACGCACCTGTAAAAGCCCCCTTTTCATAGCCAAACAATTCGCTTTCAAGCAATGATTCAGGAAGCGCGGAGCAATTGACTTTAATAAACGGTTTTTCTTTTCGATCGCTACACTCGTGAATCGCATGTGCAATGAGTTCTTTTCCAACGCCAGTTTCTCCAAGTATATAGACATTGGCATTGCTCTTTGCAATTTTTTGGACTATCTTGATTAAAGCTTGCATAGGTGGGCTGTTGGTCACTAGCATATCAAGTAGATTGTAGTGAACCAGTTCTCCATTGTCAGTATCGCGCTTTATCATAAGGCTAACTTTATTAACGGTTTCGAGAACTTCTTCAAGATCAAATGGTTTCCGAATATAATCTCTGGCACCCATTTTCATAGCATAGATGGCTGTGTCAAGTGTTGCAAATGCAGTCATTAGAATCACTTCAATAGCCTGATCATAGGCTTTAATCTGTTTCAAAAGCTCTAACCCATCCATGTTTGGCATTTTGATATCCGTCAATACGAGGTCAATCGGTTTTGAGTGTATTAGTTCAAGTGCTGAATGGCCATCTGGTGCAGTAAATACGGTATAACCCTCTTTGGTAAGAACCCTTTCGAGCAATTTGGAAAGATTGGTTTCATCTTCAGCGATTAATAAATTTAACTTTTTCATGTAAGATCCTCTCTAAAGTGATAATCGAATGGTAAAATGTGCCCCTTTAAACTTTTCACTAGTCAAATCAATTGATCCACCGTGGTTTTCTATGATTTGTGCACAAATGGAGAGACCGAGTCCGGTACCATTTGATCGCGTCGTATAAAACGGTGAAAATATATTGGTTTGTATCTCAGGATTAATGCCTTCTCCGTGATCGATGACATGTATCAAGAACCTTGTGTTAAGTTTATCGTGCTCTGCAAGGATATCAATATGACTTTGATTTGGGGAAGCCTGAATGGCATTTAGTAGAAGATTGATGAATACCTGCTTCATCTGGTCAACATCCATAAGTAGACTATCGTCATCTGGAATCTTTATAATAACTTTGATCTGTTTTTCAAGTAGAGAAGGTTCAAGAATCTTGGCAACTTCATGAATTAGTTTACCGATTGAGTGATACTCGCAAACCAATTGATTTGGACTAGCAAAGCTTAAAAATCGTTCAATGATTTTGTCCATACGATCGACCTCAGAAAGAACCACTTTTAGGTCCTCTCGCGCAACACTTGTATCAGATATTTCGAAGAGGGCCATTTGAGTATAGCCACGTATAGATGCCAATGGGTTGCGTATTTCATGGGCAACACCTGCAGTAAGCTCGCCTAGATCTGAAAATTTTTTTGCTCTAATAATCCTATTTTCAAAGAGCACTTTATCTTCTTGACTTTGGAGTATAACGGTAATGCCAAGAGGCGCATGGTCATGATCTTTATGATGAATCGTACTGACTAGAATTGTTTTATTTGAGGGCTTAATATAGCATACTTCATCTTTGAGACTGTTTTGATCATCACTGGGATTATCATGTTGATAAACCCTTTTTAGCACTGTAATCAGTTCGATATAGGGATGATTTTCTTTAAGTTCAAAGATAGGTTTACCTATAAAGGGAACTGCGTCCGTGTTTAAATTGAGAATTTCTCGTGCTTTTGCGTTGAGTGCTGTAATGGTTCCTTTGCCATCAATGGTGAGGATGCCGCTCATGGCGTGTTCAACTACTGTGTTCAGAGAATTCTTCACCTCATTCATATAGGCGACTTCACCTGATTTTTCAAGTACTTTTTGCATCATGAAATTGAGCTCCTCCAAAAGAAAATCAAACGTTTCAGTTAGCGCTTTCACTTCGTTGTTTGATGCGTGATGATTTGA
>JBBRVO010000086.1:0-9789 GCA_038246775.1 Peptostreptococcales bacterium
CTTTTCAAGGTTTGGTATTTCATATGAACATAGCGACACGCTCGACTTTCGAGAATTTTTTGGACGCATGGATTGTATTTTTGATCATGATGCTTATTGAGCCAGTGTTGCTTTCAAAGATTGGTACGACGCCGGGTAAATGGCTTTTGGGACTTCGCGTTACAGGTGCCACGGGGCAACCTCTGTCTTATTTGGACGCACTTAGCAGAACCGTTACTGTATTTTGGAGAGGCTTTGGTCTCAACATCCCGTTATATAATGCTTTTAGACTTTGGAAAAGTTACAAGGATTGTGTTGCAGGTGAGCTATTGGATTGGGAATGCGACTCAGTCATACATTTAAAGGATCAAAAAAAATGGAGAACGGCTGCATACATTGCTGTAAATATTGCACTCATCGTTTTGTTGACGTTTACATTTATGCTAGCTGCATTGCCTCAAAATCAAGGCGATTTAACCATTGCAGAATTTAGCGAGAACTATAATCAACTGTTGGATTTTTATGATATGAATGTACAAATGGAATTAAGTGAATCTGGAAATTGGGTGACGCGCAAGTTGGATGATCTGAGTGTCACATTTTATGGAAATTACTTTCCACCGAAATTTACGTATACTGAAGACAATAGCATCATGACCGGTATGCAGTTTAAAACTGAAATACGAGACAACGATGCATGGGTTACACCCTATAATACCGAAATGGCTCTATCCATTTTGGCATATGTCAGCGGACAAGAAGGCAATAAGTTTATCACTAGCGACATAACTGAGTTAATCAAGAAAATTAAAGCAACCCCCTTTGAAGATTTTCAGGTTACGATCCACGGCATCTCCATTTCATGCGATTATGAACATACTGGCTATGACTTTGTAGAGGGGGTAGGCACATTATTCCCAAATGACGAGGGTGAGGAAACCTATTTTTCTGTTGAGTTTAAGATGGAGGCGGCGAAGTAGATGAGTCGATGGTGCCTGGATTTTTGACTCACTTTCAAAACAATTTAAGTGCCTAACAACCGACGGCGTATGTGAATTTGCATAACATTGAATTGGTTTTAATGCACAATATTCCTATGTGTTTAGAGGATGTGACGCTTCTTCAATTTGCAAAAAAATTGAATTAACAGACGATAGTGAACCAAAACATGTGGATTTCCACTTTTGAACTTGGAAGGTGAGTTTTTGCCCCAAAAGTGGTTAACACCGCAGATGGCAGATAAAGGACGACATGGGCACGCTTCTGGGAGCGATTTGGTACAGCATTGGGCCGATCGTAGGGACGATTATTTTATGATCGAGATTAACAAAAGCCAGTATCTTCTCAGATGCTGGCTTTGCTTGTTTTTTATTGTTGTAAATGCACTCCGTGGTTTAAGATCATATCCTTATCAGTTGTTTTATCCATCACTTGCTATCAGTTTAAGAAAGTGATGACTGTATACAGTTGAAATGAATTGTTCTCATTAGACACGTTCACGAATGTATTCAATCTCAAAATAGTCAAAATCAATTTCTTCGATAAAGTGTTGCGCCTTAAAACGCGTTTTGTTGATTAGATTAATTTCAACATTTTTCACATCGCTTCGTCTATACTTTTCGACCATCAACTCATCGACGTAAATGTGCATCCAAAAAAGCATTACACTTCAATTAGAGGTGGTGATATGATAGTTAGAGAAACTTATTTAAATGGAGGAGAAAATGGACAATACTATGCAAAATTCAAAAGATAAGTTAGTGGTACTATGGACAACTGGAGATCGTGAAGTTGCACTTAAAATGGTTTTTATGTACACACTGAATTCAAAATTAAGAGAATGGTGGAAAGAAGTGACCTTGATCGTTTGGGGACCTTCTGCAAAGCTCTTAAGTGAAGATGACGTCTTAAAACTTCATATTGAAAAGATGATTGAGATAGGTGTTGAAGTGGTTGCGTGTAAAGCCTGTTCTGATGAATATGGTGTTTCAGAAATACTATTGGATCTCGGAATAGATGTTAAATATATGGGGCAACCTTTAACGGCATATTTAAGAGAAGATGTGAAATTACTTACTTTTTAATGGATTATAAAGATGATGAGGCAATAGAGCGCAGAATGGCAAAGACGTTGATTTAGAAGAGGTGGTTAAGACGATGACAGGACCAAAGTATATGCATAAAATTGAAAATTATCTGTTTAAATTAAAAGTTAAGTAAATCTTCGAAAAATCGACTTTGGGGGTTATGTAGTTGCATCATTGAGTGAGTCAATATGAGCTGAACAGAGGAGCGAAAATATGGAATATACAAGTGTGAAAGTCAGTAAAAATGAGAATATTGGTATCATAACGTTGAATAGACCGGCGTATAATAATACATTTAGCGTGCCTCTTGCAACTGAATTGAACCATGCCCTTATAGACTTTGAAAATGATAATAGTGTAAATGTCATTATCATTAATGCAAGCGGTAAAAATTTCTGTACGGGCATAGATATAAATGATTTAGAGGGAAAGAGCAACAATGACTATCCAGAATGGGTAGAATTGATGGAAAAAATGAATATCACCATCGCTAAAATTGGCAAGCCTGTGATCGCTTCTGTTCAGAGAATCGCGGTTGCAAATGGTATTGGTCTAGTGGCAGCATGTGATTTGGCAATTGCAGCTGATGACGCTAAATTTGGCGCAACAGCTATCAATGTTGGGTTATTTTGTATGGGTCCAGCGGTGCCACTTTCAAAAAGTTTGGGGAGGAAAAAGACATTAGAATTGATCTTGACCGGAAAAATCATCGATGCAATTGAAGCAGAGAGGATTGGCCTTATAAATAAAGTGGTTCCTGCTGAACGATTAGAAGAAGAAACGCTCAAGTATGCAAAGATTTTAGCAGATAAAAGTCCGTTGGCCCTTCAATTGGGGAAAAAATCATTTTATGCAATGGAAGACCTTGACTATGAGAAAGCACTAGATTTGACAAACAATCACTTTGCATCGCTTTGCTCGACTGAAGATGCGCATGAAGGGGTCAATGCATTCTTAAATAAAAGAGAACCTGTTTGGAAGAAAAGGTAAGAGCGAGTCGGTGGTGGCGGCTTGTAGCTTCTATGATGCAAAATTTTTAATTGTATGAAACCGGTATCTGAAAGGATCTCGGCTTTGCCTGCGTGTCATAAAGTTGAGCACTCATTGATTTCATTTACATCAAATAGTTTATTGATGAAAGTTAACCAAAGTTGATTGAGTGCTTTCGTATCGAGTTGATCGACTTTATCTAAAATCCCATAATCTAATAAGATTAGCAATTCTGTATAAACCACTATATTTTGTTCATTGATGAGTGATAATTTGAATGCGTGTGTCATCAAATTAAAATAATAAGCATAAATTGTGTGATTGAGCTTGGTTGTTAACGCTTGAATTTTCTTGTTGCGTATCCCGAGCAGGAGATATTGTTTTAATATAAATGGAAAATCAGGTCTTTCTTTAACATATTTTATATCTTCATATCCTTTAGTAACAAGGCGTTTTATAAAGGATGCTTTATCTGTAGGATAGTCATGTATGACATAGTCCATAACCATCTCATCGATAATAAACCCATATAATTTTTCAAAAAGGTCTTCTTTCGAGTTGAAATGATAATACAATGCCGGTTTACTAATGTCTATTTTTTTCGAAATCATAGATAGCGAGGTTTGCTCATAACCTAAGGTAGCAAAGAGATCATAAGCCGTTTCTAATATTTTTTCATACGTCGTTTTTCCGCTCATTTTGTCACCTTTCTCATCAAAAGTTCAATAGGTCCTCTATCGAATTTTCGATGCCATATTTGAGAGAACAGTAGCATGCAGACAAATGTTACCAAAGAAATTCCGATTACAAAGATCTCATCATGATACGCTAGTTGATCTATCATTTGCATCAGAACAATAACAAGTACATGAATCAGATAATGTGTTAAAGCCATTTTTCCGCCGTTTGCGATTAGCAAGTAGCCTTTTGAATGTGTCTCTCTTTGATCAATGCACACACATAATCCTATGAAAAATATCGCCCATGCTGTGGAAGCGAAAATATATAGCGCGGTTGGATTCATAGGTTTTGTATCAAAAATATAAATTGCCATTTCGGTGTCGCCAAAATATTTTATGAGTCCTAAGGATATCAACTCTATTACGATGGCTATAATAAGTGCGACTAAAGTGACTTGCTTCATCTTCTTTTGGTCTCTAAAGTTAAGTCTTGATAAGGCTAAGCCAAACAATAAAAAAGCAAACCAAGGAAAAAATGGATGATACCCATTAAAAAACGTGTTTCTTAAAAAACCATGTACCGTAAAAAATCCAGAATAATGATCAAATGCTGAATTCCAGCCTTGTGAATAGTCGAAGAAAAGTTGTAAAATGCTTCCGATGGTAGTTGTCACAGTAGCGAGTATGACAAGTGTTTTGGTCCTCATAAAAATAAAGAATACAATTGCTGCCATATAAACACCGTAATAATGTAAAATATCTGCGGTCCAGTCGAAGATAAGGTACAATAAAAGGCCAAATATAAATAAAAAAATAGCTCTTTTGAGTAATGTGAGACGCTGCTTATTCCGCTCAAGTCGATCTTTACTTACATAACTGCTATGTGTCATCAACCCAATTCCAATACCTGCCAAAATCACAAATACTGCCGCTGCACGCCCTTGAAACGCAGCTATAAAGCGGCTTAGAATCTCATATTTAACGATGTTTTGATTAAAGACGATGCTATAGTTAACAAGCATCATTCCTAGAATGGCAAATGCTCTGGCATAGTCAAAACCCTTAATGCGATTCATTTCCATAACAACTCCTTACTTAACGGTCGGTAAACAAATAATACCACATACTTTTTCACCTTGTCAATGTCTATCCACAGCATCTCCATTTCTTGCGATTATGAGTATAAAGGCTATGAATTTGTAAAGGGGTATGGCACATTATTCTCAAATGATGATGGTGAACAAACTTATTTTTCTGTTGAGTTTAAGATGGCGGCGTGTATCCAACTGAAAAAAACACCTTATTGTCTCAAAATAGTGACAATAAAGTGTTTTTTTGATTATCGAGCAATAAGAGATATCTTATTACTTTCCAATAATATTGACCTCTGAAAATTTAACCATCGGCGCGTAGCCCATGTTGTAGAATATACTGCGCATCGGTTCCATTTTCGTACCAATTGCTTCAATGTTCTTAAATAGTTCATAGATGTTGCCAGCGATGATCGCACCTTTTACTTTACCCTTAAAAACGCCATCTTCGATAAGAAATCCTGAAGAAATAGTCATAGAAAAGTCACCTTGATTGATGTTCCCAGTATGTGCCCCCATAACGCCTGTGATATAAAGGCCACGCTTCACACCTTTGATGATTTCATCATCGGGAAGAAAATTCCCTTCTACGATAAGGTTCGTATCAAATACCGTCGGCGCATCTTCGATTTCTTTGGAGAATAGCGTCCTTTTTATGGCATTGCCCGTCGGTGCTGTGCCAAGTTTTTCTGCTTGAGAGAGGTTCGTTAAATAGCCCGTTAAGACCCCTTTATCGTACACCATCGTGTTTTGTGCCGGTGTGCCTTCATCGTCAAAAGCAAAGGTATTAACGCCATATGGCAGCGTTGCATCATCTCGGATTGTGATTTTATCTGAGAAGAGCTTTTGACCAAGCTTGTCAACAAGTGGCGAAACGTTTTTGGTTATGTTGCCGCCACTAACGCCACCGACGACTCTTAACATTAAAGATCCCATCGTCGTTCCTGAGAAGATGACTGGAAGTTTTTCGTTGCCAATTTCTATCGGCACCTCGCCTAAGCGGTGAAACATAAGCTGCTTAGACAAATCTTCATCTGTAATCTCTGGGATAAATCCGTTCGTAAACTCTTTACTAGTACTGTGAAACCCTTGCTTGTTAAGCGTATAGGTAAAAACAGACACATTTGTATAGTCGTATTCACCGTTAAATCCATTGCTATTGCTGAGTTTTACGGTCTTTAGTGTTTTTACGATCTGAACGCCAAAACCGACATCCTCTGCCATCGCTTTGAATCGGTTCGATATGTCAAACGCCATATTGACGAGATCTTGAGTCGTAAACGACTTAACATCATTTGAACACGATTCGACTTTAGCATAGGGAACATTGGGAAAAGTACTTGCCTCTGAAGTTTGGTTTTCAAGTGAAATCACCGCGCGCTCGATGATGGTTTCATCTTCTAATGACGTAGAAATCGCCGTTCCCATCTTGCCATCTTTAACGATTCTAAGCGCAACTTCAGTTTTCTTTTCAGATTCTATATCTTGCATATCACCCAGCAATATACTAACGGTCGTACTATAGATGTCTCTGTAATTGACTTCGGCTTGATCGCAGATTTTTAGGGATTTATCTATTAGTGTCTTCATATCACTTGCCTCCTATGCCCATATTTTTTATTTTTATCGGTGCGGAGCCTTTACCTGATTTGATCAAGATTTGACCGCCTTTACCACAGCCACCTGCGCGTGAAAACGAGACTTCATTTCCAATCATTTCAATGTTCTTAAGTGTTGTAAATAAATGCCCTGTGAGTGCTAAATCTCTTACCATGCCTTTGATTTTGCCGCCTTCAATTTTATAAGCGCCTTGCACAGCAAACGTAAATGTATCGCCGCTCGTTTGCCCGCCTGCCGAACCAAAAAGGTATAGTCCATTATCAATGGAAGCAATCATTTCATCAAGGGTATGTGACCCTTTGTCGATATAAATATTGCCCATTCGAACAATCGGTGTAAATCCAAAGTGTTTCGCTCTGGAATGGCCCGTCGGTATTTCATTCATATAATAAGCACTCTCGAGAGAATGTAAACGCCCGCTGAGTTTGCCTTCTTTAATCAGGTAGGTTGGTTTTGCAAGAGTGCCTTCATGATCATACATATAACTTCCTGGATAACCGTAAAGGGTCGGATCGTCGATGACGTTAAACGCCGGCACAGCAAACTCTGAACCGAGCTTCATCGTTTCAGCCAGAGATGCGTTACCCACCAAATTATCCGCTTCACTCAGATGGCCAAAAGCTTCGTGAATAAATAGGCCACTCACATCACTATCGAGGACGACATCATAATTGCCACCAACAACAGGTTCAGCTTCAAGCAAATCCAATGTTTGTTGCGCTTTCGCGATGACTTCTTCCTCTTTGCCGAGCAAATCAGCATAATCCTCGCCGCCACCTAATGAAAGGCGCGTGATTTGTGTGAGTTCGTCCTTTTTTGAGGTCACTCTAAAGTTGATGCCGACGATGATTTCTTCTTGTCTCACTTCAGTGCCTTTATTGTTTAGAACCAAAGTGTCGGTAAACTGCTCATAATATTCGCTTTCTAAATTGACGATGCCCTCATGATTCATGAACAAATCAATGTAATGATTCATTAATGCTTTTTTATCAGCGATTGAAACTGTTCTAGGGTCAAGTGTTAGTTTGATGCGCACAGAATCGACATTGATTTCCACATGCTCAAAGTTTTTTTCACCCGTAACCAAATCGCTCGCAAATTTTGCTTCTTTAAAAGCAAACTGTAAATCCTTCGTGTCTGTGAAACAAAATGTGCCATAACCGCCACCTGATAAAACGCGCACGTTGCCACCAGACTTTTTGATAACTGCCACTGTATCTATTTCTCTCTTTGTGCCTTTAATCGTCGTCAGTTCAAAGTCTTGATATCTCAAATCACAAAACCCTTCACTTAACAATGCCGCTTTAAATAATCCAATATCCATTTAAACCCTCCACACTATTATTTCGTGTACCGTACTATTAGTGTACAATAACACTTAGGTCCAGCACAAGAGGTAAATCAGGGATCATCATAACTAAGTTGCAAAATGCGATTATTGTGACTACAATGATTACATGGACGTTTATTAAGGGAAATTTAATTCAGGGTCAGCTGATATGGAACCTGAACTCGGTATAGCAAGACAACAGTCATTATTAACCTAAGAAGGAGTAAACTGATGAGAATATTGATTAATTTTGCACACCCTGCTAAGTCCCGGTCAAGGATTAATAAAGCCCTCATAGCAATGGTTGATCAACTTGAAGGTGTAACGGTTAATGATTTATACGCCAATTACCCGGATCTAATGATCGATGTAAAAAAGGAACAAGCATTGTGTGAGAGCCATGACATTATTATCTTTCAGCACCCTCTATATTGGTATCAGACACCAGCTATTATGAAGGAGTGGCTAGACCTTGTACTACAACAAGGATGGGCTTATGGCTCAACTGGTAATGCCCTAAAAGGGAAGGTGTTTGTTCAAGCTATTACAACAGGTGGTGATGAGAGCACCTATCATAGAGAGGGTGTTAACTATTTTAGTATTGGTGAATTAATGTCCCCTTATCGAGCCACCGCCAACCTTTGTGGTATGATCTGGCAGTCGCCCTTTATGATTCATGGTATTCACAAAGGCTTACCTGAAGGCGACGTAAATGCCCATGCCGAGAGCTACCGTCGATGGGTGATTTCACTTAGGGATGGGACCAGCGAAAATGCACTGTCAACAGAGGAAGAATTCCCTGGTTGTTGTAGCAAGAACATAAAATAGGAGCGAAGACAATGGACTTATTTTTATTACAGCTATTTATATTTTTGGCAGCAGCAGCTATTGCCGTACCTATTGCAAAGAAATTGGGTTTAGGATCAGTCCTTGGTTATCTTATAGCAGGGATCGCTATTGGTCCTTTTGGTCTTTCTCTTATTGCGGATGTTGAAGCCGTGATGCATTTTACTGAGTTTGGCGTTGTTATGATGCTTTTTATGGTGGGTCTTGAACTGAAACCATCCTTGTTATGGAAACTGAAAATACCTATTTTAGGTATGGGTGGGACACAAGTTATTTTATCGAGTATTTTAATTGCCGGCATCGGTATGACCTTATTGCCCTGGCGACAGGCATTAGCGGTCGGACTGATTCTCTCCCTGTCATCTACAGCTATCGTTTTACAGACTTTAAGGGAAAAAGGTTTGATGAACACAACGCTAGGGCAATCCGTTTTCTCAGTGCTACTTTTTCAGGATTTAGCTGTAATCCCCATGTTGGCTTTTATGCCACTGCTAGCAACTTTAGCTATCAGTGGCAATGGGTACACAGAAGTGGCTTTACTAGATATTAGTGCGCTCCCAAACTACCTGCAATTTGCGGTAACCGTTTTAGCGATATTTGCAATATATTTTATCGGTAAGTTCGCAAGTAGACCCATTTTCAGGGTCATTGCGGCAACAAAGATGAGAGAAATATTCGTTGCCGCAGCTTTGGCATTGGTTGTGGGCATTTCATTATTAATGACCATTGTTGGCCTATCTCCGGCACTTGGAACATTTCTTGCGGGGGTTGTGTTAGCGGACAGCGAATACCGTCATGAGCTAGAGAGTGATCTAGAACCTTTCAAGGGCTTGTTGTTAGGTATATTTTTCATTTCTATTGGTGCAAGTCTTAATTTCATATTAATTGCTGACAAGATACTGATTATCACAGCAATTACTGCAGGCTTGATTGGACTTAAGTGGATCATACTCTTTCTTGTTGGGAGTGTATTCAAGATGGGTAAAAAAGATACACCATTCTTTGCCATTGCATTGGCACAAGGTGGCGAATTTGCCTTTGTACTGTTTCAGTTTGCTGGGAGTAATGCTGTATTACCAACGGCGTTAACGGAATTACTCATTTCTTCCGTGGCCATATCTATGTTCCTTGCACCGCTACTATTCATTCTATATGAGAAGCTTAGC
>JBBRVO010000087.1:0-9708 GCA_038246775.1 Peptostreptococcales bacterium
GCCCATGCCAAAGAACAGTTCCACGTCTTTGCGCATGGCCATTTTAAAACCAGCTTTATTGCGCTCTGAAAATGTCATATCAATTGCGTCTTTCACAGGTGGCAGAAATTGAATATCAATCTCTTCATTAAGAGCCAGAGGTAATAGTCCAGTTGCATATGGCAATGGCGCAAGTCCATACAAAAGCTTGTCGGTTTCCTCGACAGAAATCTTGCCCTTAGTCGTACTCGTCGCTAAAATCAAGCATGCCGTTACATTGGTTCTGAACACATCTAGCATACTTCGCGTATAAGGTGCCACTTTAATTGGGTGTTTTCCACCTTCCCATGTGGTTTGAATCCAGATAATCGGATTTTCAGGCAGAGATTCAGCTCTTTTTTGAAGCAAAATATCGGCATAATCGTCGTAAGTCGTCAATGGAACCATTGCCCGAAATTCTTCAATTGTTGTGGGTCTCTTGCCTTTTAGTATTGATTTTCCAAGTTCACAGGCGCTCCAAAGTCCGATTTGTTCCATCATCAGACGGTTTTGAATCGCCATATATTGATCGATGCTCAAATCCAAAAATCCACAATAAGCATTCCATATGACATCATGTGGTTGATTTTTTAGTCTACTTTTTAAATTCATATGTACCCCCCGTTTTGTGCTTAAAAGTCGATAGACATCTTCTTATGCTTGATGGATTAGGTATCAAAAACGGAACTTTTTGTTTATATACATCGTAATCGACAAATGTTTTTGGAAATGTCCAAAGATCTTGGAGGACGATATATAGAAAATTAAATACCGAGAAAGCAATGGCGATCATGAGCATGAGTGGCCGTTCAATGAGCAGATACAACGACATATACAAACCAAAAAACCAGAGTACGCCAGGATGTCTGCATAGAGCATAGACGCCTTCTGTATAGACTCTATTGGGTGTGTCTTTTAAATAGGTATTTTCGAAGGGTAAAGCAAAAAAAAGAGCATGAATCACGAGTGCCATAAAAGCAATTGCCAATGCCAACCAACCGTACTTTTGTCCGAGGTTCGCAAGGATAATGTCTCTAAATGACCAGATTGCACTTATAGTAGATAAGCCAATACTCATTAATCCCAATAAGAAAAAAAAATGTACAAATTTACTTTTCCAAATTATGCTGTTAAGGTCGTAAAAACAAAATAAAACAAACCCTAAACCGCCAAGAACAATATAAGACATGAGACTCCCCCAAAAGAACATTAAAATAACTATTTTTATAAAATCTTTATATAGTTACTAGTAAAAAACCGTATAAGCATTGAATAAGCGTTATGTACCCCAATTTTAAATGTTTAATCTATTTTTTAACATGACTTTCTTTCATTGCCGCTTTATTGAGATACATGGCCGCATCGGCTTCTTTGAAACATAGCTCATAGGATTTTATTCCATCTACTCTACCGCCGTATCCAATGGCGACCTGTAAACTTTCAAGGAGCAAGTTGTCGTTTTCATAAAGCCCTGTTGCTTTAAAGGCATCCTTTAAATACACGGAAATCTCATCTAGCTTTTCCGTTCTTGTACCAAAGAAACACAAAGTGAATTCGTCCCCGCCCATGCGAATCGCAGTACCTGCGTAAGTCTCGGCCGTACGCATAATGATTGATGACACCGCGTCAATGAGCCGATCGCCATTGATGTGTCCAAATTGGTCGTTGATTTGTTTTAAGTTGTTGATATCCATTATAAAGATGTTTTGTGGAAATGGCTTTTGATCCACTTCCTTTTCGATTAAGTTGAAGTAGTTTCTGTTGTAGATGCCCGTTAAAGGATCCATATAGATCAGCTTCTCGCGTGCTTTCGTTAGAAAGAGGTCGCGCTGTAATCTTAAAAACAAAATCATTAGGACGACGATGACGCAGCTGACGCCAAACAGCATCAAGCCGAGCCTTTTATTTGTCACATTAGTCACCTCAGGCAGATTGAGTACGCCGAGGTATTTTGAAGTATCATAATCGATCAATATTTTTGTTCGATTGAAAAGACTAACGAGAGGCATATGTTCTTTGAGCATTCCAAAATAGAGGAATGAGTCGGAAGACGTTTCACCTTTTTTAATGACATCTGTGTACCCCAAACCAGCAATATAGTACTCTGCAACGGCAGGTGTCTCAATAAAATAATTCGCTCTTCCAGATTCAACGGCATCTATTGCCTCCTTGATATCCGAAACGCGCACAAGTACAGGATTTCTTAGATTCATTTTCAAATGATCAATGTGCCAAAACCCATCTATGACGGCAACTCGCTTTCCTTCAAGACCGTAAATGTCATGCACATAAGCACTATCACGATGACCATAGATCTGATCTCTCTCATTGCTGAAAGCATCTGTAAAAACAAAGGCATCTAGGCGATCTTCTGTCTTTGCCATATTGAGCACATCGATTTCGCCTTTTCTAATCATCTCGTAAACTGAGTCAAAACTACCAGGGACTGCTTTGATTTCAATGCCTATTAAATTTGTAAATGTGTTTAAAAAATGACCGGCAATGCCATTATATTTATCCTTAAAATAATAGTCAATAGGCATATAGTCCGTTGGAACGCCTACTTTTATCGACGGATGCATCTTAAGCCACTCTTTTTCTTCAGCTGATAAATCGAGTATTTTACGTATGTACTGAATGCGTGCCTCGTCTATCATCTCCGTTAGATCAAGGTTATACGTGACAATGGCTTTTGATAGAATCGTAATCAGTGATGCGTTGGCTTTTAGGGACGAAAAGGTCAACAAAGAACGAATCTCTTCTAAATTCGCAACGACTTTCAACTTTGGGTAACTGAAAAGATAGTCGTATACGACATCGCCACCCGAAGTGATAAAGGCATCGATTGCACCGAGATCCAGAGCTGCCAGTGCCTCCCCTTGACTCTCAAAATATCGAGGCGTGCTTTTTAGATTGGGATAAGCCTCTTTAAAAAGTTCAACGACCGCATCGCCTTTTAGATAGCCAATCTGCTTGCCGTTCATGTCGCCGATATTTTGGACAGACCCAGCAATCCGACTTAGAACCGTATAAGGGACACTATATATAGGATTGGTAAAGTCCATAGTTTTTAACCGCTCTTCGGTGGGGTTTGCTCCAAATAAAACTTGGATATCTCCTGATACAAGTCCTTCTACGGATTCATTCCACGACAATTCAGGCATGATTTTTAAATTGATCCCAAGCTTATCTGATAGCAGTAAGGCGACGTTGACAAGATACCCTTGTTCTGAACCATCGACTTCAAAATACTCCATACCAGCTATTGGATCAAGACCGATAGCAAAGGACTCCCCTTGATGCGATTTTAGCCATAGTACTTCTTCAGGTAAAAGCTGAGACTCAAATTCTGGATCGATGGTCATTGCAAGTGAATCATCGGTTATACCGAATGCCCAATTTGCGAGAAGGCAGAGACTAATGATTATACCTATTTTTGAGAACCGATTTGATTTAGAGTCAAACATCATTTTTTTTAACATGTACCCATCCTATTTAATCGACATTACACTGAACTATTAAATTTGTTTTGTGCCGTATAAACTTAATAATAGCGTATTTTGATTATTTATCAATAAACTTTTCCTATATTTTATAAAGAACCTAATCCGTTTATAATCTTTAACCATTTCTTTTGTCATAGCATCGGTCAAAATGAAAAAACCTACCACTTTCGGTAGGTTCAACTTGGTCATAATATTCCTTATAGTCGTTAAAACTTCAGTTCAAGACCGACGCCGACTTCTTGCACCTCAATTACTTTTGAAAGTGCAATTTTAGATTTTAAATCTGTGCAATGGCAGGCATGAATTGATTTAATACTCAATTTTAAAAAATAATCTATAGTACCATTTAGTTGAGTCTCGGTTGGATTTTGTAAGTGTAAACCACCGATTACATCTATAATGCGATCATCCTCACAGACTTTTTTTGCGTAGTCCATAATGTTACAAATTCCCGAATGAGAGCAACCCGTGATAATCGTTAGTCCGGCTTCAGACTTGTAGCAAAGGGCACTGTCATCTAAACTGAAGTCCTCTTTGCGAACGCCATCGATGACGATTTTTCCTATGCTGTCCTTTGACTCAAAGCCGTTTAAACGCGGAATCTCACCTAGAAAAACTAGATTGTCTGTAATCCAAACGGGTTCTTTTGAAAGATTTCCATCCATATATTTGAACACTTTATCGGAGCTGATGTTCATGCCAAATTCATCCATACCATTGAACGATCTGGGCACAAAAATATCTGGATGTGCAATGAGACGCGGTCTTTTATACGTTTTTCCTTCCATAAGCACTTCATTAAAGCGCTTGAGAAGCGGCTCCATACCCCAAGTATGATCAAGGTGACTATGGCTAATAACAACTGCATCGAGGTTCAAAAAGTCGATCCCCATCTTAGCGCCATTTGATAAAAAAGCATCGCTGTACCCTAGATCGAAAAGCACTTTAAGTCCTTCTGCCTCGATATAGTAACTGACACCCGGTTCTCCTATATAATATCGGTCGATTAGGGTATTGTTATCAATTAAAACTTTGAGTTTCAAATTTAGCCTCCTTTGCTCACCTAAAAATAAAACCTCAAAAGCCGTGTTTTGGAAAATGCCCCTGCACTCTCCATGCTTTTTTTCGAATTGTGGTTGTAATACCAGCAACCCGATCGCGCCTGGAAACCTTTACTTTCTACGAGTTTTTGTAGAATTTTCAATATGCTGGCCGCATACCCCATCTGCCGCTTATCTTCCATGACGTACATGCCTATGCTCGCACTGTGCTTTACTATTCTACCGTATTCAACAACGCCAAATCCGACTAAAGTTCCACCATCTTCGATTTTGTATACCTGAAAGTGTTCGACCCCACTGAGAATACGGTCTTTACTATCTGGCTCAAAGAAATCGGTCGTTAGATCGAGTAGCTCAACGTCCTCTTTAGTCAATAGCCGCTTCATATCAAGTACTTTGCGTTTATCTTTTGCCACTTCCTTATCTGTATAAATTGAAAAGTAGGCTTGTTTTTCAAGCCTTACAAAATTGTCTATTGCATGGCTGAGAAAAAACTCATCTCCAGTTGGTACAAATGCGTTAGTCACTTGTTCAAAACGCTTTACCTCATAAAAGACCCTCTGCCCAAAGCGTGCATACTGATCTGTCATGTGAAACAGCGTCACCATAGATTGATCGTGAATCGCAAAGAAACCTGCAAAATGATTATCTACCAAAATTTGATAAAAATTGCTTTTTACGACGTGATCTTCCCAAAAGGAATCCACTGTTATTTTTTCCGATTCGTAGTAGGACGTGACCGCATCTTCAACTTCTGCATATATACATTTTTTATATTGAAACATTTTGTACCTCCTTGACTTTTCAATTTAATAAGTATGTTTTTAGAGCCTCCAAATAATACCTTTAATTAATATTATGCCAATATAGAGACAATGTCAATTTGCATGCATTCTGATATCAGTATATACTTATTATAGATTACAGATTCAAAAGGAGGATCAAATATGCATTTAAGCGGTCAAACGCCACTACTCAGAGCGAAAAATCTCGAGAAGCATTTAGGCATAGATGCTATCTACTTAAAGCTCGAGGGTAGCAATCCTACAGGGCATAAAAATGATAGAATCGCAGAGTCTCTTGTTCAATTTGCATCGGATCATGGCTACAAACAGATATTTATACACGGCGGCGAGCGATATATGCGCTCAATTTTATACTTTGCAGAAGGCAAGGAATTGGAAATCTACGCACCTAAAACAAAAGAAAACATCATCCAACAACGTAGCCATAATCGTCTCAATTGGTTGACGCTCAAAGTTATGCCTATAGAAGAGCCGATCGATGTTTACGAGAAGTATGCACGCGACCATGACATGTATTTTATGTCCGAATGGGAACAAAGACCGTTCATCAGAAGTCTTGCCATACAAAGAATCACTGAGGAAATCTATGATAAATTACCAGAACCGACGGATCTATGGACACAAATTAACGGCGGTTACACTTTAAAAAGCATCTATCATGAATCCATGAGATGTTGGGTCAACGGCACTATAATGAAACTTCCTAAAATACACTGTGGCGTCAATCAAAAAATCATGGACCGCATAGAAAAAAACGAAAAACTTCAAGAGATTGTTACTACGACTAAGGCAAAATTAAACATTATCGAGTCATCTATGATTAAAGAAACGATAAAGCTTCTAAAAAAATTAGAGCATATTACCATAAGCGCTGAGGAAGCCTATTCAATTGCCGCTTTCATCTATTCTGAAGATAAACACAAAGGCACCCACATCATCATATTAAATGATGGTAAAAATGAGATCGATATCAAAGAGATTTCAAAAGATCCGAATCTGGATATAAATGAGCTCATAGTCATCACCCGAAAACTGTTGGAGCCGTATCATGATAGCATTGAAGAAACCATTGATGCCATAAAAAAGGCAATAAACGTCGGCTACATTTTTAAAGCGACCAGAGGGGATGAAGTTCATGGCATCTGCATTATCGTCCACATGGGATTTGAAGACTTCATTCCCTCATATCATTTAGCATACATCGGGGTTTTAAAAGGCAATAAGGGCCGCGGGGTCGCAACTGAACTACTAAATCAAGTTATAGACAAAACGGGTGGCAATCTCTCACTTCATGTGGACATTCCAAATAGTAGCGCGAAAAAACTCTATGAAAAAATGGGGTTTGTGCATACGTATGATCGCATGCTTTATAAGGGCTAAAGTACTACCCCCATTCTACATCTCACTCTTTAATTCCAAAAAATCGATTGACATCCCCTTTGCATGTCATCAAGGCAAGTAAAACATATAAACTCCCTGCAAAGAATCCGAGTACCATCATTAGAACCACCCATATGGCGGCACTGAGTACATTTTTTTCACGATAAACAATCCACATTGAAAACAATGTAAACCCCACATAGAGGTCGACCATGGAAACAATACCCCAAGGGTTGGCGAGAAGTTCAGCGCCATCGGCAAAAAAATCCCCACTTATAAACCCAAACACAAGTACGATGCTCATGGCTATAAGCCCTAAAACTGCAATCACTTTTGCTATTTTCATAGTTGCCTCCTAATATTTAGTTGCTTGTTACCTATCTATACCCTTGATTTTTAAAAAACTTCAATAAGACTAAGCAAAATAAAAAAACGTCAAATACCATGAATCTCTAAAAATTCATATTTGACGTTTTTATTGTTTAACTGTTTATTTAACAACATTATTATTTCTATTAGAATAAACTTTCTATTTTGTGCGTATTTATAAATCTAGTTGACGCATACCCTCTTTCAAATAGGTGGCAAGTGGTCGCTTGGAAACAATCGTGCCTATCTCAATTTCGATGTCATTTGTCCATGTGAGATGTCTCTTTTTTTCATTAAAAATAGCTTCTGGTGACTTATCAGAAACCTCAATGTCATTGTCACGTCCTAAGAACATGATTATTTCTAGAGTCTGAATCTGTTCATAACTAAACGTTCTAAGGAATCCGCCTATGAGCTTGTCCTCGGAAAGTTGAGGATCGTCTTTGCGCACCCACTCTGTAAACCCTGGACTTCCACTCACTATAGACTTAGTGGGTAATGCTTCTCTTCGTTTTGCCATTTCAATTAGTTTTTCAATATCCTTTTTCTTGACACTATATAACATTTTGTACCTCCAATGCTTTCAATCCTGCAAACCTCATGCATATTTTTATAATATCTCAACAAAAAATAAAAAAATGCTAATTTATTAGCATTTTATATCATTTACTCTTCACTTCCCAGATGATGGTCCACTCCATAAAAGTCCTTGATGACTCTGATGATGTTCCTCTTTCGCTCACCATAAGAATTTTGAATGGCGACTGTAAATAGGTCATAACTGTCTTTGTTGCCTAGCTTGTGTAAAGCGGTAGCTTTTCTTAACAACAAATCTACATACAAAGTATTCGTAAAAGCTAGTTGTGTATTACTGAATGCTGCGTCGACAACCTCAATTACTTTTTCGTGGTCATCCATCGCGTGATAAACATATGCCAATGCCTGATATAAAGCACCTAACTGATCAACACTTCGATCGTTGAGATATGGGTATTTTTCCAATTTTCGCATCATTTCTTGGCATGTTGATATGGCAATGGCATATTGACCCGTTCTACGATAAAGAGCAATTAAGTAAATGGCAACGACAACTTCAAATGGATATAAATAAGGTTCAGTAAGTAGATTTTTCTGATTTCTTGAAACCACTAAAAGAATACTTTCAAGCATTATTACATTCAATCTCAAATCTTTAGTTTCGTTCAATTTTAAGGCTCTCAATGCATTAAAAAAATCTGAGTAGTACTTAATATTTGTTTCTTCGGATTCTTCGGATTCTTCGGATTCTTCGGATTCTTCGGATTCTTCGGATTCTTCGGAATCTTTCGGAACCATAACATCTTTTAATGCACTATCTATAACGTCTCTCAACCCTTCAAAGTCCAAACTATTTATTTTCTCTGTAGTTTTCTTGAACAGATCTTCAGAAAAAAAACTAAGCTGTGACCGTGACTTCGCGAGCAATTCTATCAAATCATATCGATATAGGACCGACAATTTTTCCAACGTGTTGATTCTTGGCTCTGGAAGGCCTGCTTCAAGTCTACGTAACGTTTCAATAGAAATACCCGTAATTTCTTTCACATTTTCTCGTGTATAGCCACTGTCTTTTCTTATTTTTAATGCTTTTTTCCCAAATTCAATATAATCCATTGTTTCACCTAATATATTAGTAGTTTTTTAGTTTATTTTCATTGTATCCTAAGATAGATAAAAAACCAAGGAGGCAATTATTATGAAAAATAAGTTTGTGATTATCTTAATGTTATTAACGGTTTTAACGATTAGCATTGCAAGTGAATTAATCAACACTGATAAAACGTTTGTAGCAGGTGAAGACGATTTTCCAATCTACATCGGCAGATCCATCAGAGTATAAAACCCCACTCCTTCATAATAAGAAAATAGCCGCTTATAAAAGGGTTATTTTTTTGTCTAAATTGCTGGGGTATGATATTATGAAATCACATCATAACTGGAACTAAACCAGCCTTTATAACGTCTAAAAGGCATGAACCCAGAATTTTTATCCATATGAAGGAGAAGGCCTATGTTGCCCATAAAAAAATCAAAAAAATGGTTTAATGTGTTTCTAATATACGCGGCTATCGTGTTTTTTAGTTTTATCGCGACTCGACTGATCTTAGGTAGCGCTCTAAACGGTCGCTTAATCGTCGTATTTGCATTGATAGCTTTCGGTTCTGTATGCTTGCCCGTACTTGCAGGGTATTATGGCAAAACGTTGTTTTTCAAGATTTATACGAGCGCCAATTTCATTGGTCTCCTCTATATGTTTAAACTCGTCTTAATGGACGGAGCAACTGGTTGGGCTGATTTGACAAGTATCGTCGTTTATATTTATTTACTTCCTGTTGGTGCTTTTTTAGCACTTTTGGCAGAAGTCATCGGATATTTTAGAAGTAAAAAAACTAAATAACTATCTGCATTTCAAAATTAGTGATAAAATATGATAGGGAAATCGTAAAGGAGACCAATCATATGATGAGTATGTTTATCAAATCCATTCAACTCGATGCGGCAAACCGCATCGTCGTTCAGGTGCAAGAA
>JBBRVO010000088.1:0-9336 GCA_038246775.1 Peptostreptococcales bacterium
TAATGAGCAAATGGATTTTTTCAATGATACTGATCATATTGACCCTACTCATTTTAGGGGGATGTTCTAACAACCAAAATGAAATGTTATCACCTGATGAAGGGCTCGTCGAATTTTTACCAACCGTTAAAGAGACTTATACGGGAGATAGTGGCTATTTTCATGTTGTTGAAAGTATCGAACGCGAAACGCGCTTAGATGGTGAAATTGCCATATTAAAAGGCGAAGTAAAAGACAACGCAACGGCAATCACAAAAGACGATTTTAATTTTGAAATCAGTTTAACCGTTGATTCAGAAAAAATAGTGCAGACGTATAGCGGCTCTCGGCTAAATGAATCCAATTTCGAAACGCTCATTCTTTTAAAGAACCCAATTGAAGTGGGCAATACTTGGACCTTCACGACTAAAGACCTTTATGGAAACAAGTTGAAAGTCACTGGTGAGATTACTGCTGTAGATGAGACTCGAGATGAGGTTGCCGTTAAACATAGCACAAAAGACGGGTACTATGAAGCGCGCATACTGCAAAAGGGCAGAGGTGTTACTGACTTTTTAAGACGGCTTATTTATAAAAATGAAAGCACATTTACTGGATATCACACTGAAAAATCATCTGTTTCCTATACGGAGACGGCTGAATTGCCCGGGGACACCCTAAAGATACCCATTGCCTATTACAATCTAATTCTAGGATTCGAACAAGCTTGGCCCGGTTTTGTCAAAGCGGACAATGAGGACTTGTTAAAATTTGTATCTGAAGGGTCACCAGCTTATGAAAAAATTAAGGCAGTGACGCGAGATGCGAACACTGCCATAGAATTTGTAAGATTTTATCCTTATGAATTGACTGAAATTGGTTCGGTGTTATCTATTAAAGTTGTTGAAATTTTTAAAACGTCAGATGAAGAACCTAATGAAAACAAAGTGGGCTATCAAATAGTTATTGAAAAAGGCGTTGCTAAGATCTATGATTTTGAAACCATCAAATAAATTACTTTTTTAGTATAGGTACAACGCCTGCGTAAGAAACGCGGTTTCGGCCTTGTTCTTTGGAATGATAGAGGCCCTTATCCGCCAACTCAACAAGCTCTGTAAATGTTCGACCATCATACGGATAAGAGGCAATGCCCATGGAAATTGAGAATTTTGGAGACGATTTGATTGCAATTTCATTCTTTATGCGCTCACAAATTTCAAGTGCAGCAGGTGCATTTACATGAGGCATTAATAGGATGAACTCATCACCGCCATAACGTCCGAAAAAATCTGTTTTTCGATTGTGGCTCATAAACGTATAAGATAAAAATTTAAGGCATTCATCACCTACGATGTGTCCCTTTGAATCGTTGATTGCTTTGAAAAAATCGATATCAAGGATGGCGATTGAAAAGATTTTTATGTTTGAATCAGTTATGGCGGCATTGATTTCTGTCACGATACCGTGTCTGTTAAGCGCTTTTGAGAGTGGATCTTTCTGAGATTTTTCTCTGATATGCTCAACTTTATCCGTCATTTGGGCGGTTCTTTTTTTTGCCTCAAATTCAACAGTTCTTTCAAATTTCTGCTCAAGGCTATTTAACCTTGTATTTGTGTTGTATGAAGCACTTTGAAAGTACTTAAATGCAAGTGCTAATTCCGAGATTTGATAGAGCACGATAATCGCAAGCCCCATAAATATATTGAAGTGTGTATTCCCTAGACTCAGAGCAACGGCACCAATATAGCCTAAAAAACCAACTTCAACGACTTCCTTATTCTGTTTGTTATTGACACTATTCAAGACTTTGAGTTTGATGATGATAATGACTGTGGACATTATAATAAGTCCTGCATTGATGACCACTAATGGCAAGATGATTTTAGATAATAACAAGACAATGATGCCTATAGAAATTACTAAATTAAAAAACAATACTGTATTATGTTGAACACGGTTATCAATAAGATATAGAACTGTTTTGTAAATCAAACAGGCAATCAATGCTATTTTAAAAATCGAGTAATCGGTGTATAAGACATCGAGTTTTGAAGTCCCCACAATGATAACAAAGGGAATTAAATCAGTCAAATCAACAGACATGCTAGGTTTTGAAATGTAAAAATGATATAAAAAACTAACTAGAAACAGAGCGGCGCTAATAGAGATCAAGTCCAGTTTTTCCATTTTACCTCCGAATGTATAATTTGCGATATTACTTATATAGTATAAGAAACCGATTTAATTGGCAATGTAATATTTTGACTAAATGCACAGCTTGTATTATAATTTAATAGAATTTATATGTAATTATGATGATATAAAATAAATGGGAGGCCATTCATGAAAAATATAGTGATTAGAGAATTGTTTTTAAAACCTGAAACGTTTATTAATACCGAAATTCAGGTTTCTGGTTGGATCAGAACTTCGAGAAGTTCTAAGGCATTTGGTTTTATTGAACTCAATGATGGTACTTATTTCAACAATTTGCAGATTGTATTTTATGATACGCTTAGCAATTTTTCAGATATTGAAAAATGTGCGATTGCATCATCACTTATCATAAAAGGAACGTTGGTAGCTACACCTGATGCCAAGCAGCCTTTTGAGCTCAAAGCGAGCGAAATCGTCGTTGAAGGCTATTCATCAGCAGATTTTCCGTTACAAAAGAAGCGCCACAGTATGGAATACCTTCGAACGATTGCCCATTTAAGACCTAGAAGCAACACGTTTTCTGCAGTCTTCAGAGTGAGATCAGCTGCGGCTTTCGCTATCCATAAATTCTTCCAGGACAGGGGTTTTGTCTATGTGCACACACCAATCATCACTGGAAGTGACGCCGAAGGGGCCGGTGAAATGTTTAGAGTGACAACACTTGATATGAACGATTTACCTAAAAACGAAGAAGGGTTATTGGATACAGAGCAAGATTTCTTCGGTAAAGAGACCAACTTAACTGTAAGCGGACAACTTGAAGCGGAGACATTTGCTCTGGCTTTCAGAGAGGTCTATACATTTGGACCAACTTTCAGAGCAGAGAATTCCAATACCAAAAGACATGCTGCAGAATTTTGGATGATTGAACCTGAAATCGCTTTTGCCGATTTAAATGATAATATGGCACTAGCTGAAGATATGGTGAAATACATTATCGCCTATGTAATGGAGACTTGTCCTGAAGAAATGCGGTTTTTCCACGAACGCATCGATCCAGGTTTGCTCGATCGACTTGCACACGTCCTCAATGCCGATTTTGGAAAAGTTACTTACACGGAGGCGGTAGAGGCTTTGTTAGCTTCAGGAGAAAATTTTGAATATCCAGTATTCTGGGGCGCTGATTTACAAACGGAGCACGAACGTTACTTGACTGAGGTTATCTATAAAAAACCGGTATTCGTAATCAACTACCCTAAAGAAATTAAATCCTTCTATATGAGAATGAATGAAGACCAGAAGACTGTAGCAGCTATGGATTTACTCGTTCCAGGTGTAGGTGAACTCATTGGCGGTTCGCAAAGAGAAGAAAGACACGATCTGCTTCTTGGTAGAATCAAAGAAATGGGCTTGAAAGAAGAAGATTATTGGTGGTATCTTGAACTAAGAAAATTTGGCACGACACGTCATGCTGGATATGGATTAGGTTTTGAGCGTATGATTATGTATCTAACGGGTATGGGCAATATCAGAGACGTTGTTCCATTTCCAAGAACGGTTAAGAACGCTGAATTCTAATAAATTAAAGCATCTATGCGAATGGCATGGATGCTTTATTCTTTTTAAGAAACTATTTTTTTAAGTCACTATTTTTTTTGTTTTTTGAATACTTGATTTCAAGTTGATTAAAAGTCTTTAAAGTGATCAACATGACTAAAGTTGCAAATATTGCCATGAGATACTGCCCAGCACCAACGACCAATCCTAGACAAGCCACAGACCATAGACCAGCAGCAGTGGTTAATCCTTTTACAGTTGCACCTTCCTTGATGATCGTACCTGCGCCAAGAAAACCCATGCCACTAATGACTTGGGCGCCTAATCGCATAGGATCAGCATTGACAAAAGTTTGAGCCATAATAAGATTCATATCCATGACCAATGCACTTGCGACGCAGACTAAAATATGTGTTCTAAGACCAGCAGGTCTATTTGCGGATTCTCTTTCCAGTCCGATGAAACCGCCTACAAGGACTGCTATCAGAATTTTTATAATGCTCTCTAGTTGAAGTTCCATACGTTCTCCCTTTTTAATTGAATGCCTTGCCTACGTATTGTGTTGAGGCATCAAATGCTATACTATAAATTATACCCGTTTTTCTAGAAAATATATATGAAAAAGTAATCAATTGCACGAGGAGGTACTATGGATTTAAAGATTTTAGCGATTGGTTTAGTTTTGATCAACTTTGCAGCATGTATCGCTATGATGCTAGATAAATCGTATGCTGTCAAAAACAAATGGCGATTATCCGAAGCATTTTTGTTGAGTTTTTCGTTATTTGGCGGTGGCATAGGTCTGATGATGGGAATGATTCTCTTTAGACACAAACTTTCCAAGTTAAAGTTTCGAGTGATAGCGCCACTTGGTATTTGTGTCTATACAGCGGTTATTTTCTATTTTATATGGACCGAAAAAATTATATGGCTCTAAGTTTTTTATAGATTAATTGTTAGTATTGAATTGTGTCAAAATTTCAAAAAGATTAATAATTGTTAAAATCTTTTGTGAAAACATTTGTTTACTCTTATCCTCTATCATGTAAAATAGATATGACTAAACGTTTTTAAGGATTCAAATAATTTTATAAGGGGAGCGCTAAATGAAAAAAATACTAATAACTGGGGCTTGTGGACAAATTGGTACAGAACTCACCGAGACCTTGAGAAGAATTTATGGTGTAGATAACGTCGTAGCGACAAATATCCGCCATTGTAAGAATGGAGCCGTTGAAGATATAGGCATATTTGAACTCCTCGATGTAAAAGATTACGACAGATTGATGGAACTCGTAGTAAAATATGAAATTGATACGATCATGAATTTAGCAGCGTTGCTATCAGCCGTAGGCGAAGCAAATCCTCAACTTCTTTGGGACGTCAATATGAACGGTTTATATAACTGCCTCGAAGTTGCAAGACTCACGGGCGCAATGGTCTTTACGCCGAGCTCTATCGCGGCATTTGGACCGACGACACCAGCGGACTTTACGCCACAAGATACGATTCAAAGACCGACGACGATTTACGGCGTATCAAAAGTAGCCGGTGAATTGCTATGCGATTACTATTTCAAAAAATATGGCGTTGATACTAGAGGCGTGCGTTTTCCTGGTCTTATTTCGTACAAGGCTCTTCCAGGCGGCGGTACGACTGACTATGCGGTGCACATCTATTATGAAGCGCTCAAAAATAAAAAATTTACATGCAACCTCGCAGCAGACACTTATATGGACATGATGTATATGCCTGACGCAATTGATGCGATGATTCAAATGTGTGAAGCAGATCCTGCAAAACTCATTCATAGAAATGCATTCAATATTACAGCCATGAGCTTCTGTCCTGAAGACATCAAAATGGAAATTCAAAAGCATATGCCAGAATTTGAAATGGATTACAATGTGGACGCCATCAAACAAGACATCGCAAATTCATGGCCAAATTCTTTAGATGACACTTGTGCACGTAAAGAGTGGGATTGGAATCCAAAATATGATCTTGCAAAAATGACTGAAGATATGCTTACACAACTACGCATCAAGCTCGAGTTATAACAATTTCTCATATGGTCGAAAAATAGACGATTCGACTTTATACTGTAACTGAATTTTTATAAAATGGAGGTTGCCATGCATCAAATTATTCAATGTGTCCCAAATTTTAGCGAGGGCAGAGACTTAGCAAAAATCGAACAAATTATTGCACCATTCAGAGGCAAAGATGGCGTCAAATTATTGGATTATAGCAACGATGAAGATCACAATCGCGTGGTTGTAACTGTCGTTGGAGAAAGAGAAGCTTTAAAGACTGCAGTTGTAGAAGCGGTAGGTATTGCGGCAAAATTAATTGATATGACAACACATGAAGGCCAACATCCAAGAATGGGTGCTACTGACGTTATTCCTTTTATTCCAATTAAAAATGCAACGATGGAAGAGTGTATCGCACTTTCAAAAGAAGTGGCTGAAGCGGTTTATACAATACACGGCGTGCCAAGTTTTCTCTATGAAAAATCAGCATCGTCACCAGTTCGTGAAAATCTAGCTAATATTCGCAAAGGCCAATTCGAAGGCATGACTGAAAAAGTCAAAAGCCCAGAATGGCAACCTGATTTTGGCACAGAAATTCACCCAACAGCTGGAATAACAGCTATTGGTGCTAGAATGCCACTTGTCGCTTTCAACGTGAATTTAAATACTAATGATCTTGAACTCGCAAATAAAATCGCAAAAAACGTGAGACATTTGAGCGGTGGTTTGAGATATTGCAAAGCGTTAGGTATTTCTCTTGAAGAAAGAGGCATCGTTCAAATTTCTATGAATATGACCGACTTTACCAAAACACCATTATACAGGGCTTTTGAACTCGTTAGAATTGAAGCGCAAAGATATGGCGTATCCATCGTAGGAAGTGAAATCGTAGGACTTGTACCAATGGATGCACTTATTGGTACCGCTGAATACTATTTGGGCATAGAAAACTTCTCATATGAGCAGGTATTAGAAAAAAGAATAATGGAGTAACTCATGAAAAAAAGAAGCTTAGTCATCTATAACGCATCTGAAGTCGTAACTTGTAGTGGTTTTAAAGGAAAAGCAGGGGCACAAATGCAGGATTTAAAAGTCGTGCAAAATGCTTCTGTTATTGTCGAAGATGGCATTATCACAAAAATCACCTCTGACGCTTTAAATCTTCAAGAGTACGCCTCGAAAGGATTTATGATCATCGACGCAACGAACAAGTGTGTTTTACCTGGCTTTGTCGATTCTCATACGCATTTCGTCTTTGGTGGCTATCGTGAAGAAGAGTATAACTGGCGCCTCAACGGCACTTCCTATATGGACATCATGGCCAAAGGCGGAGGCATCATCAATTCTGTTAAAGGAACCATGTCTGCATCAAAAGAAGAGTTGATCAAAGTGGGTATCAAACGCTTGAATTCAATGACGGGTTTTGGTGTGACAACGGTTGAGGGGAAAAGCGGTTACGGCCTAGACCTCGATACTGAAATCAAGCAACTTGAAGTTATGAAAGAACTCAACAAACTGCATTCACTGGATATTATCACGACTTTTCTGGGGCCACATGCACGTCCTGCTGCCTATAAGCAAGATCCAGATGCCTTTATCGATTTCATGATTGAAAAAGTACTGCCGATTGTAGATGAGAGAGGTTTAGCTGAGTTCGCCGATATATTTTGTGAAGACAACATTTTTTCGATTGAACTATCAAGAAAATTTTTAAGTGCGGCAAGAAAATTAGGATTTAAAATCAAAATACATGCAGACGAAATTGTACAGCTTGGTGGTGCGGAGCTCGCAGCTGAACTTGGCGCGATATCAGCTGATCATTTACTTCAAGCTTCGGATGCGGGAATTGCAGCGATGAAAGAGGCCGGTGTTGTTGCGACGCTATTGCCATGTACAGCTTTTTCACTTAAAGAACATTATGCGCGTGCACGTTATATGATAGACAATGGCTTGATTGTCGCGCTTTCTACTGATTTCAATCCGGGAAGTTGCTTCACAGAATCCATTCCATTATTGATTGCTTTGGCAACGAACCAAATGGGTATGACCATTGAAGAAACCATCACAGCACTCACGATCAACGGCGCTGCTGCACTCGATAGAGCCGATCAAATCGGTAGCATTGATATTGGAAAAAAAGCAGATTTAGTCATTCATGAGTTTCCATCATATAAATTTTTGCCGTACCATCTTGCGGTGAGCACTGTCGAGAAAGTTATTAAGAATGGCGTGTTGATCTTGGATAAAGAGAACCATTTACCTTTGTAGACGAGAGACTCAAAATACCATATGGAGGTCTGTATGTTAAAAGATTTAGGGTTACAAGCATTTATCAATCAGTTAGAGTCAAGTGAGCCAGTTCCAGGCGGCGGAAGCGTTGCGGCGCTATCATCAGCACTCGCGTCAGCACTATCGGGGATGGTTGCAAATTTAACGATTGGCAAAAAGAACTATGAGGACGTTTCTGATCAAATGACGGCTATTGCCGCTAAAATGGCGGGTCACAAGCAAATTTTTGTCGACTTGATAGATAAAGATGCGAGTTCATTTGATAGTGTTATGAAAGCCTATAAGCTACCTAAAGAGACGGATGAAGAAAAAGCAAACCGTAGCCAAATGATTCAGGACGGCATGAAATATGCAGCATCAGTGCCACTTGAAGTGGCTGAAAAAACAGCTGTTTTATTTGATGACATCGCAATTTTAGTGAAGTCTGGTAATGCAAACGCACAGACAGATGCTCTTGTGGCTGCCATGATGGCAAGAACGGCGATTCTATCTGCGCTTTATAACGTCAAAATCAACCTTGGATCCATCAAGGATGCAGCTTATGTCGATGCGATGAAAATACGCGTCAAGGCACTTGAAAAAATAGCGAATCAACGCGAGACTGAGATTTTGAAAATGACAGAATTGTAATATGACAACACTTAAACTGCTGAAAAGCAGTTTTTTTTTATTTCATGTAACACAACATTTCGCGTTGCAAAACATTTTGATTTGTAAAACAATTTGAAGTAAAGTATAATAGTCTTATTAAAATACTGGAGATGATACTATGTATAAAATAGTTGGAGATAGCAGTACAGAGGTCAATGACTCTTTCATGGCACAATATCCGACGGAAATTGTCCCGTTTAAACTTTACCTCGACGGAAAAGAATTCATCGACGATACACTTCTCGATGTCGATGATTTTGTAGAAGCAATGAAACGTGCAGTGGAGACACCCAAAACTGCGTGCCCTTCTCCAAATGATTTTTTAGAGCGTTTTGAAGGGGAAGAAGATGAAATTTATATTGTGACTATTTCTTCTAAGCTCAGTGGGACATATAACAGTGCGGTCCTAGCTAAAAATATTTACGATGCTGAAAATCCAGGAAAAAAAATCATACATGTTTTTGATTCGTTAGGCGCCGCTGCAGGACAGACTTTGGTTGTTCGAAAAATACACGAATTTAAGAAAAGCGGTCTTTCAAGTGATGCATTGGTGAAAGCAGTGACGATCTTTATCGATGGCATAACGTTATTCTTCATTTCAGAGTCTTTGGATAACTTGATAAAAAATGGTAGAATTTCAAAGTGGAAGGGATTAATTGCAAATACA
>JBBRVO010000089.1:0-9132 GCA_038246775.1 Peptostreptococcales bacterium
CTACCTCTTCAAGAGAATAGGCATTCAGTAGAAAATCAATTTTCTCGGATATTGCCTTCTTCTGCGTCTCATCCAATGATGCATTTGCAATGACTTTTCCATCTGTACCCATCATGCCATTTTGATCAAGTAGGGTTTCAAATCGGTTGGTTTGATCGGCAAGCGTCAAGCTATACCCAGATAGTGGACCAAAAAACGTAAGGGTTATAAACGCCATCAATAAAATGACCGTGACAACTGCCGTATCTCTTTTCTTGAGCCACATGATGAGCAGGCTAATCAATGAGAATATCGCGAGTGCTACGACGAAGTAACGGGGCATTGTCAATCCATAGGCGTTTATGCGGATGCCAATGGCCACAAAGAGCATTGCAAGTGGAATCGTTATAAGAGGCATATAAATTACCATGAATCGAGAAAGCCAGGACACTTCATGCCTTAAATCTCTGATGAAGAAAAGCGTCGTCACACTGACAAGGGCATACCAGAGTACCAAGTTACCTATGATGCCTTCTGGCAGTTTGAAGTTAAACAGGATCTTTACAAAGTACGCGTAAAGAATGACTGTGTAGACACTGACAATTGGTAGAACGATAAATAAAAACAAGCTTTTAAAGATCTTTGAATAGTCCTTAAGGTCAAGTTCTTTTTCCATCTCAGGAACACTTCCTAAGAAATGAGGCACTGCAAAAGCACCAGAAACGACGATAAATAGATCCGTATAAATCTCATTTGGCCAGTTGACGCCGAACAGCTCTTTTATGGTGAAAATCATTATGGCCACGCCGCCGAAGATAGCACCTGCAAATAAAACGGTTAGAAAAAATCTTCCCACTAAATAAAGCACATACCTTGAAAGGCCTTCGCGTTTATAAAAATAGGGCGCTAAAAGAAATGCAAGAAAGAGTATGCTCCATAGTGCCATGAAACGCATACCGAAGTAAACATTGGTTTCAGTAGGTAGTGTCAAATAGTAAATGCCGGTCATAAGAATCGCACTGACATACACCAAAGTCATCTTACTGCCTGTTAGTTTAAACCTCTCTATTGCTAGTTTTGCGGCTGCAGTCATTGGAATACCAATAGCTAAAGCAAAGAGCATTTTTTCCAGTTGCTTCGTATTTGAACCTGCATAGCCTGCATGCGTTAACATAATGGCTACAATGATAAAGATTGCTGTGATGCCTAGGGTAACTGGAAATCTTTGTACAGATCGTTTTAATTGTCCTATGATGAACTTGATTGTCTCTTTTATTTTGCTCACAAAGATCACATCCTTTTTATTATTCTGATATGACTATTGTACCCCAAAAGACCCAAGCTTAATATTACGGTATTGTTGCAACTTAAAAAGGTCTTATAGCACCCTTAGGTGGTCAAGTCTCGGTCGTAAAACCCTTTGTAGGTTAAGACCATAAATAAGGCGGAAAAAACAAGGAGTACCGCTGTTGGCAGCACTGCAATTTGACGATCGAACATCACCGTAGCACTTTCATAAGCCTTAAAAGGTGTGACGTATTTTAGAAATTCAACTTTTGTACTTAAATCGGCCAAGATAGACAGGAAGAACGTCCCCAAAACAAAGCCAGTAGCCGCCGAAGTTGCAATTTTTGTGTTTTTAAGAATAGCGCCTAACAAAAATCCAAGTGCCAAAAAGAAAATTTGGACGCATAAAAGTGCAATCATGAGCAGGGAAACTCCAGCAAAGAGCCCATCACCGTTATTATTTTGTGCGATCATGACGACCGAGGTTATAAGCGTGACGCTATTTAATATTGCGATATTAATAAGCCCCGCTATGAACTTGTAAGTGATGACGGTATGCCTTTTAACAGGTTTCGAAAAGAGGAAATCTGCGCTGTGATCACGCTCTTCTTTAGATACAATCACCGCACCGAACATGACCGCATGAATTGACGCAAGCAACAAGAAATACAAAAAAAATACGGTGTAAAAACCATCGATTGAAGCAATGTCGACGTTGTTTATTCCAAATGCATTCATGAGCGCTTTGGGCATACTGGCTAAAAGCGCATTGATATCTGTTCCAGAATTTGCAAAACCGACATATTTCATCATGCCAGCTAAGATGATAAAGACTTGTGCCACACACCAAATAAGTAGTGGCTTCAAGTTTGCTTTAAGTTCTCTTTTTAAAATAGTCATAAGGCCCCCCTATATCGATGGCAAATCTTTTTTCGTAAACACTTTATACGTAAAAAAGATGCATGTCACAATTAGAACAACCCAAGCTAACAGAAATTTTTCTTGGTATTGCACATGTTGAGAAATATATGCTAAATCAAAATACCCAAACGGAGAAAGCCATGCCAATTTTTCATCTTCCAGTGTCTGGTTGAGTAGAAAAATGATATAAAACAAAAAGACGACACCCATGCTGATTGGCAGCACGGTTCTTATCCTCTTTAGGAAAACTGAAACGGCTAAACCAAAGCTTGCAAAGAAAAGCTGTATAAACAACAAGCTTCCAGTGAGCAGTAAGAAGAGCACCCTATCAAACGGTTTGTCAGTAACAAAGCTGAGTATAAGCCAACTCGCGATGCACATGAGGGCATTGACAATGCCTATTTGCACTAAGACCGCTAAGATTTTCATCGTGATAATGCGCGATCGCTTAACTGGTTTCACGAATAAAAAATCTCCCGTCTTATCTCTCACCTCAGCAGAAAGCACTGTAACACCCATCGTCATCGCTTGAACAGCACCCGCGAGTACGATGTATAAAAAAGCAAAACTATAGTACCCAAGGACATCTCCCAAGCTAGTCGTTGTAAGTCCAAGTGCTTTTCTAAACGCTTCTGGGAAGCTGTCAAAGACCTTTTGAAATTCAGCCGCTTGATCAGCAATCATTGGAAAGAGCATCATAAAAACGGCTAAAGTTCCGATGAGAGAAACACACCACACAATTAAAGCCTTTCTGCCCATTTTAAGCTCCTGCATTAAAATGTTCATATTATGCCTCCTTGAGATAATAGTGCATAAAAATTTCTTCTAGACTAGGTTCTTCAATTAAAATATTCGTCAGTTTTAGCGTACCTAGTATGCCCACAAGTAGATTGATATCGCCCTTGTAGAGGAAATGTACGCCGTGACCGTTATGCGTTAAGCTTGTAATCCCGTCCATTTTGAAAAGGTCTTCAAAATTTTCTAATTCCGATTCAACGGTAATTTTCTTATAGGTGCTGTTTCTCATATCATTGATAGTCTCAATCTTCACGATGCTGCCTTCTTTAATGATGGCAACGCGTTTACATAACTTTTGAACTTCCGACAAAATGTGTGATGAAAACAAAACAGTAGCGCCTTTTTTATTCTCTTCGAGAATCAAATCGAAAAACTTTTGTTGCATCAATGGATCGAGGCCACTGGTTGGTTCGTCTAAGATGATGAGCTTCGGTTCATGAAGCAAGCCCTGTACGATGCCAACTTTTTTCTTGTTGCCGTAAGATAGATCTTCGATGCGTTTGTTTAAATCAAGGTCCATCGCTGTAGACAATTTTTCAATACGCGACATATCCACATTTTCATAAAAACTCGCCGAGTACTTTAAAACGTCGATGACTTTCATATTTTCATAGTAGAAGACTTCTGATGGCAGATAACCGATTTGCTTTCTAATCTCATCGCCGTATTTGATACAGTCTTTGCCAAATATCGTTGCAGAACCACTCGTTGGATAAATCAGAGAAAGCAATGTTCGAATCGTCGTTGACTTTCCAGCGCCATTAGGTCCAATAAAACCAAAAATCTCGCCCTCTTCCACATGAAACGAAACATTCTCGATGCCCTTGTGTTTGCCATAGTATTTCGTGAGTTGATTGATTTCGATAATTTTCATACCTAACCCCTTTCAGATAACCTGTTAAATACGTACTCTATAGTCTCACACTAACACAACTAAACCGATGTGACAACCTAGTCACATCGGTTTTATATGGTTCGGTTCTTTTCTTCGTACATGCGGTTGTCGGCGATTTGGAACAATGCGTCAAAATCCAAGCCATCGTCGGTATAGATGGCGCTGCCAATACTCGCAGTCACCGATATAAAGTATCCGCCCACTTCCATTTTGAAAGTGAGTTGCTCCCTTATACGTTCCATCACTTTTGGAAGCACACCTTCCTTATCGATCACGGGCACAACGACCAAAAATTCATCCCCGCCCACTCTAAAGATTAGTTCATCTATACGTGCCGAGAGTTTGAGCCTCTGCGCGGTCACTCTAAGGACTTCATCGCCTGCCGCATGTCCATGGGTATCATTTATTTCCTTGAATTTATTGAGATCGATGAGAAGTATTGCGACTTTGTGATTGTTTCTACTGGCTGCTGCAAGCACTTGTTGCATCGTCTCATCTAAACTGTTTCGATTTCTAAGTCCCGTCAAGTGATCGTGCATTGCTTCGTGTTTAATGATTTCATTGGCGCGAACCACAAAAAATGAGCCCATTGAAATGGTCAGTAGAACGACAAAAGATACGATAAAAAGAGCGATGACTTTGAAATAATCTCTGCCGTAACTGTCATCCAATTTTATGCCAATGCGCCAAGTGAATAAATTGTCATTGAAGTCAAACCAGTATTTGTCTTTTCCTTCTTGTATTTCTGCACCATAAATCACTCGATTCTCAGATTTTATGATGCTTTTGATACCCAATTTATTTTCTATTGACTTAACTGAACGTATAAATGCCTCTTCTTTTAGAACGATACTCGCCTGTCCCCAGTAGCGGTTGTCAGAATCGAGGATAGGATATCTTAAAATATAGCCAGTACCTCCTTGAATCAAATTGACTGGCCCTTGAAAAATCGCCCTCAATGTGCTTTTCACAATGTTGATATACGCCTTTTGTCCCTCAATTTTAGCGAGATCGACGCCAATTGTCCCCTTATTTACTTCGTAAGGATAGTTCCAAACGATGGTTGTATCTTTTAAAATGGCAACATTGTTAATGTCGCCCACTTGATCTTTCAGTAGATTGTCCATAAAACTATAAATGTTTGCGTCATCAAGGAAGTCGCTTGTCTGAGTATAGGCGATAAATCCCCTTATGAGATAAGTATTAGAGTAGATCAGTGTATTGAGTTCGTTGTCATATATAGCAAACAGCTCGGTTGCTTTCATGGCCCTAGCCTGTTCTTGACGCGTCATCTCATACCACACAAATGCATAGAGGAGGGCACTAAATAGTATGCCAGTTATGACCGCGGTTATAATTGCTTTTTTATGCGTTAAGACGTGTTTAGTGTTCTTCATATGGGCTCCACTTCTATAGCTGAAACTTAATATCTGTAGCTATTTAACTTATAAATATATATACCAAAAAAATAACAATTGAACCTACTAAATAACACAACAAAGGGGAATTCGACAGTTACATCGAATTCCCCTTTTATGCGTCAGATTGGTAACGCTTTTATTACGTTAAAACATTTAAACCTAATACTTAAAACCAAAAACTAAAAACTAAAAACTAAAACCTTAAATTTAAAACTTAACTACTAATTTGAAGCTTTAACTAATACTCAAAAGTTTCAATCAAATCTAAACCGAACGTACTTAAAACCAACTTCTTAAAACTAACTTTTAACTAAACGGAAATTAAAAATCGTAAATGGAAACTTAAACCAAATGCTTAACTTTACTTTTAAAACTTACCTGTAAAACTTACTTTTAAAATGCTCTTTTAATCAACGCTATCCAATCTGCGAAGAGGAAAATGTCCTCTTGACTATATTTTACCCAGGAATACTTATTCTAAACTTTTATTTATACAAATGACGCTTTGCTTTTTGAATTAATTTCAAATAAATTTCAATAAAATAAGGTTCATTTGAATACGCACTGAGCTTTTCAACGGCCACCCAGCTGACATCGGAGGTCTCTTCTGTGTTGATGGTCAGGTTTTCATTTTCATCGGCTATTAGGACATATGAAGTATTCAGGTGCAGGTGTGACGACACGTATTTTCCATTTTTCATATGGCCATAAACTGGAACGATATCAATTGAGAGCATCTCGGTAGTTAAAGGGACGATTTTCAATGCGCCCGTTTCTTCTTTGGCTTCCTTGATTGCGACTTCTAACATATCCGTATCCCCATCGGCATGTCCACCCGTCCACGCCCAAGTTTTGTAGATATTATGATGAATCATGAGCACTTTATCCATTGCCGGATTCAGTATTAAACCTGAGCTCGTAAGGTGGGCGATTTGATTATCCCGCGTCAAAGCGTTCCCTGGAAAAGCCTCTATATAAGCGAGAATGATGTGTTTGTCATTGGCCTCTTGGTCATTTGATGGCTTGAAACTTTGTATCGCCTGTTTATAATGCATCTGATTTCTCCCTTTCTACGAAACTGCCTTTCTTACTACTCTTAGAATATCACAATTGATAATTATTGCCAATAAGTGAAAATAGTCAACGTTCGATAAACAGATAGCCACTATTAAACGTGGATTAGGTCATATGATATATAACTATTTTGTCACCATGCAACAATATTGCTAATGGTGTCCTGTATTTTTTTATAATTTTGTTGTATCAATGTCCGTTTGTGTCCAATGTACTGATTTTAAAACTTACCTATACTTAATTGTAAGAAATAAAAATGAGGAGGCATAAATTTATGAGAAAAGCATTCATAGCGCCATCTAAGTACGTACAAGGTGAAGATGAATTATTGAATTTAGGGTATTTTGTAAAAACATTTGGTCAATCGGCTTTGCTAATCGCACATTCAGAAGACGTCAAACGCGTTAAAGCAAAATTAGATGAGACAGAGAAAAAGTATGGGATTAAATTCGTAGAAAGCAACTTTGGCGGCGAGTGTTCAAGACAAGAGATTGAAAGACTTACAGCAGTTGCTCAAGCTAATAACTGCGATTGTACCATCGGACTCGGCGGCGGAAAAGCAATCGATACGGCTAAATGTGTCGCTAAAGGACATGCGCTCATTATTTGTCCTACTATTGCCGCAACAGATGCACCAACGAGCCACTCTGCTGTCCTTTATACACCAGAGGGTGCTTTTGATGATTACGCTTATTTCAACCAAAACCCAAGCGTTGTTTTAGTGGATACCACGGTCATTGCTAACGCACCAACGCGTTTCTTAGTATCTGGTATGGGCGATGCGCTCTCAACTTACTTCGAGGCGAGAGCGACAAGAAATGCTTTCGCTAACGTCAATGCAGGTCTTCCATGTGGCTTTAGAGAAGGTTTCTGTGGCCCAGCAAAAGGGACAAATACTGCATTTGCACTGGCAAAACTTTGCTATGAAACACTTCTTGAGGATGGCTTAAAAGCAAAACACGCTTGTGATGCCAACCAAGTCACGCCTGCATTTGAAAATATAATCGAAGCAAATTCTCTTTTATCAGGACTTGGCTTTGAAAGTGGCGGCCTCGGCGGTGCTCATGCTGTTCATGATGGCTTGACGCTCCTTGAAGGCACACATAAATACTTCCACGGTGAAAAAGTGGCTTTTGGTACATTGGTACAATTGGTACTTGAAAATTCTAAAAAGGAAGAAATCAACGAAGTGCTTGAGTTCTGCCACAGTGTGGGACTTCCAGTATGTCTAGCGGATATCGGCGTAGATCATCTCTCAGACGAAGCATTATTTTCAGTCGCTGAAAAAGCGTGTATCCCTGAAGAGTCTATTCATTCAATGCCATTTCCTATCACCGTAAAAGCGGTAGCCGCTGCTATCAAAACAGCTGATAGTATCGGTCGTGCATTTAAAGCTTCAAAATAAAGGGTTTGGAAGGAATCATTTATGAAAAAAATCATGAATCAACCAGAGAACTTAGTCTATGAAATGTGTAAAGGCATTGAACTGGCACATCCAGAGCTTGAGTTTATAGAAAAATTTAAAATTATTAAGAAACGTACGATCAATGCGCAAAAAGTTACTTTAATCAGCGGTGGCGGAAGTGGTCACGAACCCGCACATGCCGGTTTTGTTGGAAAAGGAATGCTAGATGCTGCCGTCTGTGGGGATGTCTTTGCATCACCTTCTCAAATTCAGGTTTATCAAGCAATTAAAGAGACCGCTAGTAAGAAAGGCACTTTATTGATCATCAAAAACTACAGTGGTGACATGATGAACTTTAAAAACGCCGCTTACCTTGCCACTGAAGATGGCTTAAATGTCGATTATATTAAAGTAGATGACGATATCGCCGTACAAGATTCCCTATATACCGTTGGCCATAGAGGCGTTGCAGGAACGGTTTTGGTTCATAAAATAGCGGGCGCTATGGCTGAGATGGGAAAAGAACTACATGAGGTCAAAGCTGTCGCTGAAAAGGCTGCTAAAAATGTGAAAAGCTTAGGTTTTGCTTTTAGTTCTTGTACCGTGCCTGCTAAAGGGTCACCTACTTTTGAAATCGCAGAAAACGAGATGGAATACGGCGTTGGGATTCACGGTGAACCAGGCATTAAAAGAGAAAAAATCATCTCTGCAGAGGCACTCGCTGAGCGAATGGTGCCTGCTCTCTTAGCTTCTCTTGATATGGAGAAGGGCGAGATTGCTCTGATGATCAACGGCTTTGGTGGTACACCCCTTCAAGAACTCTACCTTTTAAATCATTCTGTTTATAAATTGCTTCACGAAAGAGGCATTAAGGTACATCGCATCTTTGTTGGTAATTTCATGACGAGCATTGATATGCTTGGCGCTTCCATTTCTATCATGAAACTCGATGAAGAACTCAAATCACTGCTCAACGCTCCTAGTATGGCACCTGGCTTTCACATTGAGGGTCCTGCTCAAGAGCCTTCCTATACGCCACTATCCATTTTAAATAAAGAAGCCTCTTCAAGAAATGTCTCTTTTGAAATCGAAACAAATGCATCCGAATCAGTCCTTGAAAACAATCTGTTCACGCTTGGAAATATTGAGTACATGATCGATGTTATGAGTGCGTGCATCATTAAAAATGAAGTGCCTTTCTGCGATCTCGACGCATTTGCTGGCGATGGCGACTTTGGTATGAGTGTTGCCAAAGGGTTTAGACAGTTAAAAACGGAATGGCAGGATCTTGTCAGCACCTCTAAAACAATTGGCGATTTTTTAGAAAGTTGCTCTTTGATCATCATGGAGTA
>JBBRVO010000090.1:0-9112 GCA_038246775.1 Peptostreptococcales bacterium
CATATCCCACTTTGCGAAATCATCAGGCGGCACGATAAAACTTGGTTTAAAGTCTTCATAAATGGCAGTGCTCGGCATCGGCGTCAAGGGCTGAAGGTTCACAAATTGTATGCCAGAGAGAACGACAAATTTATAGAGGGCTTTAAAATCCTCGCGTTTCCAGTCAAGGCCTATGATGAACGTGCCGTAGCATTCGATATCTAGTGAACGCAGCACATCGAGACATTTTAGGCTAAGTGAGGTATCGCTCCCTTTATTATAGGCATCGAGTTCTGTATCAGAGAAGGATTCTAGTCCGACGATCACGGCGCGAAGGCCCACTTCTTTTAACCGGCGCATGGTTTCTGGATGTTGTGCGATGAAATCAGCGCGCCCGTAAACGAGGTATTTCTTTTCGATTTTCTCTTCGGTTAATCGGTCGCAAAGCATCTCTAGGCGCTTGGCGTCAAATAGAAAATCGTCGTCGACAATATAGATTTCGGTTTCTTTAATGGTTTTTAGCTCGCTGAGGATATCATCAATGGACCTTGTAAAATAGGCGCCGTCAGTGATTTCCTTGCAAAAGCAAAACGCGCAGCTATATGGGCATCCAAAGGAGGTTTTAATGAGGCTGCAAGGGTTGTGAAACATGTAGTAGTAAGCACTTCGGTACCTATCAGATAAATGCCTTGCGGGATGTGGGTAAACAAAAGTACGGTCTTTCACTTCGGTAATGAGACGCGGCATCGCATTGCCATTTGCAATGGAGACAATATGTTTTAATGCATTGGCCGCAAGAATATGGTCAAAAGCGCCATCCATAAAATCCTGAGGGACAACCTCCGCGTGTATGCCGCCGACCACAACCTTGATGTTAGGATCAAATGATTTTATAAGTTTTGCCTGCGACTTCAGTATATGAACATGCGAAATATAGCCAGTCATACAGACCATGTCGGGCGCTTCTAACTTAATAATTGATTCAAAAGACCTTTTTTCAAGAATCATATCGATGAGCACCACCTCGTGCTTGTCTTCGAGGACCGCCCCTACATATTCGAGCTCAAGGGGCTCACAAATCATCACATGCTGGAGTCCAATGGTCTCTGGATCCGGTTTGGGTCTGAGTAAGAGAATCTTCATAATAGGGGAGACTCCTTTTTTCTTGCGACATAAAGTGTAATGCTGGGAATATACCAGGCATTAATTTGAACGGTTTCACAGATATTAAAATGCTCGGATAAATACAGTTTCATACGATCGGGTTTTGGGTAGTTGGCTTTAGAGGTTGTGAGTTTGACGACACATAGCATCAATCGATCATAGAGCGATTTGGTCTCTGCATGTGCGATTAAAAGATAGCCATCCTCTAGCAAAAGCTCTGAAAAATTTGCCAGTGCTTGCTCAGGTGCCTCGTAATAGGGAAAGGCATGCGTACAGCAGATGCATCCGAATTTCTGATCTAGGTCTAGGGTACCTATCGTCGCATTGATGACTGAGTGCCCTTTTTTACGTGCCACGTCACCGAGCATGGAGGGTTCGACGCCCAAAGCTTTTATTTGAGGCAGGCTTACCTGAATGTCGTCGAGCAGTTGCCCGGTACCGCAGCTCATGTCCATAAGGTCTAAACTGGGCAGTTGTAGTTTGCTCAAATGTTTTAAGAGCTTGGTGCGCGTTGGCTTAAGTGAAAATTTTTGGACCCAGAGGCGTTCGTAATTTTCTGCATAACTATCCCATTTTGACATTTTAATCTCCTAAATTTTTAAAGACATGAAACTGTAAATCGGGTGTTTTGTAACCCAGTAGTGGCACGATATTTTTCATAAGGGAGCGAACGAACGGGTTTTTATGATAATAATATAAATGAAGGGGTCTTAGTTCACCGCCAAGTTTCATCTTGATGGCTTCTGTAGTCTGACCAAAATTGATTGTTTTTACCCCTGCCTCAATGCCGCGCTTTACCATATGCATGAGCAGATTGAGGTAAGTGTCATAAGTCTTTAGTGACTCATAACAGAGGCCACAAAACATAAAATAAAGGACCTCGTCCTCAATGTGATATTGACAAAATCCAATGGGTTTTCCCGCACCATAAAAAGCGGTGATATGACCGGGAAATGTTTGGAAAAACGCTTGCGTATTTTTTACGAGTGGGTATTCTGAACGTTTGTAAACTGCTTCATATAAGGCATAGAGAGGCGCATCAAACGGGGGCTCTTCGACAATTTCAACGCCTGAAAATCGCGCATTCGCCTTGATAAGCCTGTAGCGGTAATGGGCGCGCATGGCACTGACATAATCATCAAAACTTTCAAAATCATTTTCAAACACCACCGTCGAGAGTGTGGGCGCCTTTTGAAAGATGCCGTCAAAATCATCCGCGGCATTAATGATTAAGGTATGACCCTTTTGAGCCTTAATCCAATTGGCTAATTCCAATATTCCCTGTGGGTTATCGGCGTGATAGCCCGAGACTGAAAGTGAAGGCGGTACGCCTATGATGCGCACGGGTACTTTGAGTTGACCGGATAGAAAGGTCAGTATATTTAGCTTAGCTGTGTAACTGGTGAGTAGGCTGTTTTCGAATACCATGCGCTGGCTTTCTTCGCCATGTGCATGCTCTATAAATGGCCAGAGTTCGGGCTTTAAAAAAAGATTCATAGGGACCTCAACTTATTTTTAATGAATAGACGCCAAAAGTTTCGTATGGGTTTGCCCATTTGAAGCCAAAACCACTTGAATTGGCATTATCTTCTATGATCCAGCTTGTTTTACACTGCGTGTAATTTTTATCCACCACTTGTGAAAAGCAATGTGCCAGTAGACCGACGGGGATTCCCAGTTGTCTGAACTCTGGAAGAACTGCCCATTCTACGAGTTTGAAGCACTTTACTTTTTTGCGGAATAGCAGTTTTTTGATAAATGTTTTAGCAGAAAGGGTTTCACCCCGAGACATGAGTTCGCCCCAATCAGGGTACCAAAGTAAAAAGCCGATTGGTTTGCCTTCCGATTCGACAAAAATCAAGCTGCCCTTTTCGAGAAAGAATTTGAGGTCTTTAAATAGACTTTGGTCTTCTTCTGCCGTTCTTGAAAAATAAAAGGGATGTGTGCCGAAACAGCGGTTGTTTAAATCGGTATAATGCATCAAATCTTGCGCATAAGTGTCTTTTGTCATGACGCGAAAATGGTAGCGGTCATGAAACCGTTTACGCCATTTATCCACAAGGGGAAAGGCTTTCTCTTGCCATGGGTATTCAAATGAGATGAGCCGCGTTTCATCAAAGCCCAGCTCTTTAAAATGCTCAGCGTAGTAGACTTTCGTGTAGGCAGAGCCAAAGGTCGGCCGATGACTTTGCTCAAAGGATAAACCGAGCCCATAATTCACATGGCCATTTAAGCCAACGACGATTTCTGAAGTGGCTTTCTCTTTGCAAAGCAGTCTTGCCTTAGCGACAATATCCGCCGCGTAGTCTATAGAATGTTCGTATTCAAAAAAAGCGATTTGAAGTACATTGCTGTAGTTTTTATGGATGAGGTAGGTTACAACGCCGACGAGCTGACCGCCATGTTCTATTAAAAATGATTCCCACCAAAGGTTTTTGGCAAAGGGTGATTTGTTTAGGAAGATTTCTTTTATAATAGGGGTTGTATAATCGACATAATAAGGGTCGTCTTTATAGTGCGCCTTAATGAACGCTATATATTTTTTTTGATTGGCGCGCGTGCTACATCTAATATAGTTCATAGGCCACCTTTTATTTTTAGTGAATGCGTTATGATTATTATAACATGAGATGGCAAACAATCGGATATATTCACGCGCCATCTATTGCTATAGACGTGAATTTAAAATAAACTAGTACATAGAAACTTTGCATGGGCGCGCCGGATAAAAGGCGCCTTAATTCATTAATATAGAATGGATGGACAGATTAAATGATGCATACAGCGCTAGAACACCCGACTAAAATTCTTAAACAGGTATTTGGACATGATACATTTAGAGAAGGGCAAGGCGACCTTATAGGGCAAATACTCTCTGGTAGAGATGCACTAGGCATCATGCCCACTGGCGCGGGAAAATCGATTTGTTATCAGGTACCCGCTCTAACATTTGAGGGCGTTACACTGGTTGTATCGCCTTTGATATCCCTGATGAAAGACCAGGTTGGTGCACTTTTGCAAGCGGGCGTTAAGACGGCTTTTATCAACAGCACACTCTCTGCGCGCGATTATGCACAGGTTTATAAAAATGCACAAAAGGGTGACTACAAATTAATCTATGTTGCGCCAGAGCGCTTGATGACGGACGATTTTTTAACGCTTATGAAGCAGATTGATATCGATTTTATTGCCATTGACGAGGCGCACTGTGTGTCTCAATGGGGGCAGGATTTTAGGCCGAGTTATGTGAAAATAGGTGACTTTATTGAGAGTCTTCCGAAGCGACCTGTGGTGGCGGCCTTTACGGCAACAGCCACAGCGCATGTCAGTGAAGATATCTCCCGCTTATTAAAACTAAATGATCCTTATGTGACCATAACGGGTTTTGATAGACCCAATTTGACTTTCAGCGTTATCAAACCTGAAAATAAATATAAAACCCTCCTCACAGTTATGCAAGATTTTGAGGAAAAAAACGGCATCATCTACTGTACCACACGAAAGTCTGTGGAAGATGTTTGCGCGAAGCTAGCAAAGGATGGTTATGCCACCACGCGGTATCATGCCGGTTTAACGGAAAATGAAAGGCATGACAACCAGGATGATTTTATCTTTGACCGAAAAAAAGTCATGGTGGCTACCAATGCATTTGGCATGGGCATCGATAAATCCAATGTAGCCTTCGTGGTGCATTATAATATGCCAAAGAGCATGGAAGCTTATTATCAAGAAGCGGGTAGAGCGGGCAGGGACGGAGAGCCAGCAGAGTGTATTTTGCTCTACAGCGGACAGGATGTGAGAATCAATCGTTTTATGATTGAACAGTCTGAATCAAATCCAGAAATCAGCGCGCGTGTGCGTGCACAAATTAAAGAGAAGGATCTAGAGCGTCTTAAGATGATGACGTATTATAGTACTTCTACAGAATGTTTACGCGAATTTATACTGAGATATTTTGGTGAGCGCACCCACAGTTACTGCGGCAACTGCTCGAATTGCTTAACGACGTTTGAAACGGTAGACATCACACTCGAGGCACAAAAGATCTTATCATGCGTCTATCGAATGTCAAAAATGAACAGAAGCTATGGAAAACTCATGATTGTAGAGGTCCTCAGGGGCAGTGCCAATGAAAAAATCAAGCGACTTGGTCTGGATACTTTATCTACTTACAATATCATGGCTGAGGTGCCTTCAAGAAGGCTACACAAAATCATCGATTACTTAGTGGACCATGACTACTTAACCACCACGATAGATGCTTTTCCAGTGATTGAACTAACGAGCAGATCAAAAGAGGTTATTAAGCAGCTCAACCCTGTATTTATGAAACTTCCTAAAGAAGTTGTTAAAAAGCCTACTAGAGATTATGACTACGACGATGACAGCAGTCGTGGTAAGAGTGGCAAAAAAGGTAAGAAAAGCAAAAAGACTAAAAAAGGAAGCAGAAGCGTGTCCGTGGACGGTTTGGATGCATCACTATATGATAAACTCAGAGATTTGAGAACGGCGCTTGCCTCAAAACAACGCGTTCCGGCATACATCATCTTTTCCGATGCATCGCTTAAGGACATGTGCATCAAACAACCGACGACCCTCGATGCCTTTTTGGATGTTTCAGGTGTTGGACAGTCAAAACTAGAAAAATATGGCGACGCCTTTACGACTTTGATTCGAGAGTCGATTTAGAGGATAGGAGGTTTTAGATGGGGTGCGTAAAAGTATTTTGGCAAGATCCTTATTTGAAGGCTATCGAGGCCATCGTGACCCGTGTAAACGGCGATGTAATCACACTTGATCAAACGATTTTTTACGCTTTTTCAGGGGGGCAACAATCCGATTCTGGAACAGTTGAAGGCCTCCCTGTTTTAGAGGCGAAAAAGGAAAACCGTGAGATTTTATATACACTTCCAAATGGACATGGGTTGCATGTGGGCGACAAAGTGATGCTGTGTATCGACTGGGAAAAGCGCTACAAATTGATGAAGCTCCATTTCGCTGCAGAACTTATTCTTGAATGCGTTTATCAAAACTATGGTCACCCTGAGAAAGTTGGCGCGAACATCACCGAGGATAAAGCCAGAGTAGATTTCCACTGGGCGGGAAACATCGCATCGATTTTTCCGGAACTCATACTTAACATTCAAGACTTGATTGCCCGTGATTTACCAATCACAAGTGACTTTTCAGATCAAGAACAAGAGCTTAGGTTTTGGGAGATTGAAGGGTTTGCCAAAGTACCTTGTGGTGGCACACATATCAAACGCACAGGAGAAATTGGAACGATAAGGTTAAAACGCAACAATATCGGAGGCGGTAAAGAGCGCATTGAGATTTTGTTGACATAAAAGAATGAGGAGCCAATATGCAAGAGATGACGTATACACAGCTTATAAATCAAACATTGTCACTTTATTCACAAGGAAACTTTGTGAGTGCTTATGACCTAATCACCGAAAATGGTCCTAAGGTCAGTGGCATACCTGCACAGATCTACAACTTTAGATACGCCCTGGCTTGCATGCTTGGAGACTCAGCGCTTGCCTTGGAAATTATGAAAGAAGCTGTCATAGAAAAAGGCTATTGGTATGCCTACAGTTACCTGCTTGAAGATGACGATTTGGAACTGCTCAGAGGGGATGCTTTGTTTGAATCACTGGTAGAAATTTGCCGGGAAAGAGAACTGATGGCACGATCTGAGGCCAAATCCGAACTACAAATTCAATGTGTGTCAGAATCAAAATGGCTCTTAGCCCTTCATGGCAATCAAGAAAATGCCCGAATTGCAGAAGCTTATTGGTCAGTTTGTTTAAAGCATGGTTATTCATTGGCACTGCCTCAGTCAGATCAAATCGAGTTTTCGGATGCTTATTGCTGGGATGATCTAGCTAAAAGCACAGACGCTTTGCAAAAAAACTGCGAATCGCTCTTTTTAAAGTACCCTAAGGCTAACGGCAATCTCATTTTGGGTGGCTTTTCAGCGGGCGCGAGAACGGCACTTAACGCTCTATTAAATGGTGTAGTTAAAGCGAAGGCACTCATACTCGTTGGACCATGGTTACCAGAGATAGACGCATGGTCATCTTTGCTAGATGGGCTAATTGAACAAGCGATCAAAATTTATATATATTGTGGCGAAGAAGATGAGGATGCCCTTGAAGGGACGCTTAAACTGGTAGCTTATTTAGAGGAAAAGCAGATTCCACATACATTTGAGAAAATTAAAGGGCTTGATCATGATTTTCCTGTGGACTGGCATGAAAGATTCGAAAAAATATTGATCATGCATGCTGCGAAGGCTTAGATCACATGATTTGGCAAGTGGCTATAGATCATTTGTAGACTAACAATTGGAGTGATAGAATGATAAAGTTTGGCAATGCTCAATTGAACAAAAGGGCTCCAAAGAGAGAAGCGGCTTATGGCATCCTCTTTAACACAAAAGATGAAATCGCAGTCATTCATACGCCAAGGGGCTATTTTTTGCCTGGTGGTGGCATTGAAGGCGATGAGAGCCATGAAGCGTGCCTCTTTCGGGAATTTAGGGAAGAGATTGGCTATGACGTCGAAGTGACAGCTTTTTTAAGTTCAGATAGCTTAATCGGCTATGCACCTGGAAAAAGTGACTGTCTAGAGATGGTGGGACACAATTATTTTGTCGCAGATACAGGCGGGCGAACCATGCCGATTGAAATAGACCATGTCCTTGAATGGCTACCTCTGCAAGATGCGAGAATTAAACTTAGATTGACACATCAAGCATGGGCTATAGAGCGAGTGTTGAAAAATAGAAAAACTGAGACATTATGTGCCTATAACCCCCACTGGACGACGTGGTTTGAAGCATTGGAGGACGTCTTTAATAAAGCCCTTGGCGATGTGATCCTAGCTATAGAACACGTCGGTAGTACAGCCATCCAAGGCATGATAGCGAAACCCATCATCGATGTGGATCTCGTGATGGAAAGCTATGAATCATTTGAATCGATCAAACAGAAGCTTGAAGACTTAGGTTACGTGCATGTTGGCAATCAGGGTATTTTTGAACGTGAGGCATTTAAGAGAAAGCCGTTAGCTCAGCATACAATGCATAAGACAAAAACACTACAAACGACGCAAACGCTTCAAACGACACTTGACCGAGACGCGGAATTACTTGATGCGATACCGCATCATCTATATGTATGCCCTCGTGATAGTCTTGAGCTGATGAGGCACATTAGATTTAGAGACGCCTTAAGGACGAGCGGTCAGCTCGTATCAGAATATAACGCAATTAAAGCGGCAATCATCAACAGAGTTGGTCCTTTTGATCGTGAAAGATACGTCGATCTTCACATTCATACGACAGCATCGGATGGTACTTTAACGCCTGAGGCGCTCATGTCAGAAATTTTGCTCAAACGCCTCACGTTGTTCTCCGTTACGGATCACGATAGTATCGAGAATATTGATGAGATGGCGAAACGCGCTAAAGACAATCGCGTCGATTTTATTCCAGGTGTTGAAGTATCAGTGTCTTTCGAAGGGAAGGAACTTCATATCCTCACTTATGGCGTCAGAACGGAAGATGATGCGCTCGCTGAAATTCTGCGTCGCAATCAAGCGATTCGAGAGGCGCACAACTTAGCTCTTGTGACCTTTGCTTGTGAAAGACATGGCTGTACATTCGATTTTGACCAATATACACATGAGCCAACACGCGGTGGTTGGAAAGCGCTAAACTATCTTATGGATAGAGGGTTAGTAGGCTCAATGTCTGAGTTTTTTAGATTGATTGATGCATTTGGTAGGCCGCTCACATTTGAACCTTATGATATCGTGATCCCAAAGCTTCAGGCACTTGGTTATTTGCTTATCTTGGCGCATCCACCAGCCTATTATGGTGGGTTACGTCTGCCTAATGAAATGCTTGATGCGCTTGTATCAATTGGGGTACAGGGTATTGAGTGTTACAGCCCTTATTTTC
>JBBRVO010000091.1:0-9033 GCA_038246775.1 Peptostreptococcales bacterium
CTCTATATATAACACCTTCACTGTTCCCAATAATTAATAGCATCTAAGAGTACAGCCTAATTTAAAAAAGTTATCCCCAAATCCAGTGGGTAAGTCTGGGGTTTAGGTAAGCAAAATACAGATTTAGGCCCCATTTTACGGTCCGTGCCTTTTGGGGCCACTTTAGATAAATTCACACTGGAAACTTGCCAATAATATCTTCATATCCAGTTTGTGCGTCAGAAATTGACAATTTTGAGTAAAGCTCAAGCGATTTTCGGCTCTCATGACCAGAGTAAGGCTGTATTAACGCATCATCAATCCCTTGTTTCTTAAGCCAAGTAAATAAAAAATGTCTTAATTTGTGTGGGGAGATTGAATGTTCCATTCCTGCTGCAAGTGAATATTGCTCAAGAATTTTACGTATTCCTCGATCAGTATAAGGTTTTTTCCATGACGATTCAAACAGGTGTTGTCCTCCCTTGTCGTACATATTATGCACATGAATAGCCAATATTTCCTTGAAGCTATCCGGAAACGGAACTATCCTATCTTTTCCCCCCTTGCCCTCGGTAATTCGTATTTGGCAACTGTCGAAATCTATTTCACTAAGTTTGATACGAACCAATTCACTAACCCTTACCCCTGTATAAAGCAATGTTTTAATCATTAAAACATGCTTCATGTTACGTGATTTCCAGACTGCTCGATAATATTTACAAATTTCTTCTTCTGTTGGGACATAAGGTAATTTTTTATCTTTATGCGTGACATCAACACTTAATTCTACTCGTAAATGCCTAAATAACTCACGAAGATAATCATAATCAGGATTCTCTTCTCGCAAAAGTTTAGCTAACTGTTTCGCTTTCTGTCTGACGGGTGTTCGTTTTTGTTCGCTCATTTTTGATTTCCTTTTCAATCGCAATGATTAACCGCTTGTAAAGATCGAGCGGGAATAAACCATATGGGTTGATGTGTGCGTGAATTAATGGGGTTAAAGCGCGTTTGTCTTCAGGTGTTAATTTATTGGCCCAGGCGGGATCTGATAATAATTCTTGGATGATTAGGGTATTGATGTACACCATGCAGACTTGTAATAGATGCAAGCAAGACACGGCTAGGGCTTGTTCCTTTCTTCGATTGGTTGAGATTTCACCCAATTTACCATAAAAAATAAAGCCCATAATGCCGTTCAATCGTTCAACCACATTTTGTGATTCATTAATTTCTACACGTAAGTCTTCTTCAGATAAATATCGACACAAAAATATCGTCTTTACTGCATTCCCAATCTCAATTAGTGTCTTATAAACGGGGTGATTGTAGTTTTCTTTGCTGAATTTTTTAATAAGCACATCGGGAGCAACAGTATCGGTCTTGAGTGCCGATACGTGCTTAACGTATTCATCGTAATTTTCCTCGATGAGCTGCCAGTCAATGGCAGATTTTAAGATGAGATCTAAATTAGGGTAATTCTTTTTGTGTGAAGTGCTCGGGTAATATAATTTTTGGCGATGGATCCCTTTGATGCGCGGTAATAAATCAAATGCGAGACCATAACTAAATCCAAATCCAACGGTACTTTGTCCATGTGTATCTGTATAGGCTTTATTCATGTTCATTTTTGTATCGTGTCTTAAAACGCCTGTAATCATGGCGCCGACCTCTGATGACAAACATGTTTTAATCTGAGAATGAACGACCATAGACTTGGTATCGACATGCCAGTAAATCATGATCCCGCGTTCTTTATAACGAGGATGCCATTCACTCATGAGATTCTGATCCCAACTACTTACCAATGTGGAGTCACAGGCACAACCCGTGGTTGATTCACCCCAAATAGCAGGATCTCTAATGGCTATTATCTCATTAACAACATCAACAATAGCGGCTTTAACACTTTCCTCATTGATATAACGACGCTTCACGTAATTTAAATCGGAATGACTTGCGTCCTCATTGGCAGCGCTGATTCGTTTTAACCCGGTGTTACTGCCTAACCCATATAGACAAAGAAGCAGTCTTTTTTGCAAGAGTTCGCCATCTAAAATGTCTCGATTTCCTATCGAGTGGAATTGCTTGGTAAAATCAACACGAAAATCAGCTTCTTTTAAAATATCGATTAAATTGATGGTTGACCAACGACGATTAATTTCTCGCTGCAAATCATCAAGGAACGGAGGTGCAGCCTGTGCTTTTAATGGCGTTACTTTGATGTGCCCGCCATTTTTATCCTCGATTTTAACTTTTTTATTATGCAAGATGCTGTCGTTGAGGTTTTGTAAATTAAGGTGTAGCTCGTTCTTTAGTTTTTTAACAAAATCAGCAGCCCTTAATGGTAATCCAAGCTGTAGGTATCGAGCTTCGCGAGACGTTTCCCAATCAGCAGGTAAATCGTCATCTGGATTACGATAGCGATAGGCACCCTCAATCCAAATTAATTTACAACGCAGTTTTTCCCGTAAGCTTTCAAGGACAGCAACTTCATAATGAAATCGGTTAATTTTTAGGGGGCTCGTCTGTTTTTCGGTATCACTTGCGGTGTCATCATCTTTCATGACATTAGCTATCGGGGCCACAGTAACCGGGAAATCATCGGTTTCAAAAACCATTGACTTCCATGATGCAGGAATGACATTAGCTGTAGGAACAAGCGTTGCATCAGGGTAATAGGTTCCAGTCCACTCCTGATTTTTTTTAATAAATGCAATCGCATCCAATAAATCACATCCCTCTGGGTTATTGGTTTTGAAAGCGAATGCATTTAATAGTTGTAGAAGGACCTTTCGGTGGGCATGTGAATACAGTGAATGCACTTTAAGGTTAACTTGCTTCTGATACCACCGGTTGCCCGTGTTTTTCAGCTCTATTACCAGCTTTTTTAAAATCTCCTGGTTAACTACAGGATAGATTTCATCCTCAATGACCCCTTTAGGGTTCGCAAGAGCCGCCTCTGCGATTAAATATAAAATATCAAACTTACCATTAACTTTTTTGACATCAGTGATGATTTTTTTATTAACATGAACCTCGGCTGACGATTTCATGTTGTTGATCAATTTAATAAATAAATCGGCTACATCGTCAGTTAATAACTGTGACCGGATGTAAACAAAGCAAGCCATGGAAGCTGCGCGTGCATTAGGAACGAACTCAAGAACGTTGCTGGGTGAGGCTGCCATGATTCGTTGGTAATATTTTTTGACTAATTTTCTTGGCGTGTTATCAAATAATGATGACGGAATATGTATGCTGCGAATAAAGTTTAATTTCTTGATTTCAAAAGCAACGTGCTTTAATTTGACCCCGGAAACATCTGCTTTTAAACGGCGGAAGGTGATTTCATCCTCTGGGGGATTGTCTTTCACTGAACCATTTATTTTAGTATCGTCATGCAAAAGATCATTAACTATTTTGGCTGATGCTTGTGAGAGCTGTTTGACAATATTTGCAAAAAACTGTTTTTCAAATCGATGTATTGCCGCACGAATATAACGGTCAGTTTTTTTTGGCGCAAAGGGTTCTAATTTGTTTGTTATGAAAAATTGATTGGCTTTTTCGCGGTACTGCGGCAATGTATGTGGCTCCTTTTCAGCTTGTTCTAGCAGCCAGGTAATCAATATTTCGGCATCAGAGAACAGGGCTGTTCTAAATCCAAGAAACTCACGTATTTTACTACGAAATCGTTTGGCGGTACGTGTTTCAAGGTAAGTGAATTCAAACAACGTATAACTGGTATTCAATTGCTTGGCCAACGAATAAAGCAATATTGGTTCAATGGTATCTTTCTTCGTTGGGTATCGACCGTTCGCTTGAAAGAATTTTAGCATCACAGCAAATATCAGTCGATTCTTATCCGTATTATTTGCATGAACCAATTTGATCTCTTCTGTGTCCAACGTGATCCTTGTTTCTGATATCATAAATACAAGTTCCTAGAATACCTGATGTCGGTAAAATGTGGCGATATTACGCTGCTAATTAACAGGAATCAATATATATTTGATCAAAATTTGCCATTACTTCGTGTCATAGATTTTAAACTGGAACTTTTAATGATTGAATTTATGGATGAAAATGATAGAATACAACAGTGAAATGCTTGATATAGTTGTCTGGGTTACAGAATTAACGAGAAAAACTTAAATACTGATTTTGTTGCAAGTGGCCCCAAAAGGCACGGACCGTAAAATGGGGCCAATTGAATGTTGCAATAAAGCACATATTGATCGCAAAATATATTGTATGATAATCACTTATTAAAATCATATTGTGAGCCTACGCAACGACACAAAATCAGGACGATGGGTTTTTATCATCCCGATCACTTGTCAGTTGCGTCTTACTCTACACTTATTTCATAAGTTAACCCTTCTGTGTCTTTGCTCATGCACTAACTCATCAGTGTTATTGAAAAAAAATATTAATCCAGGTCTGCATTGTCATCAATTTCACACAAGTTATCATCACAGGTTCCCAGATCCCAGCTGCAAATATTGAATAAATATTGAGATACATGTATAATTTTAATTCTTATAATATTGAGATTAAGCCATGACACAAGAGAAGATCGACCATCCAACTCATTTACCTGAAGAAAAAATATCTGAAGTGTTCGGCTATTTAGACGAGAAGTCGCAAAGCAGTCTTGCTCTCACCAATAAGATGTTTGGTCATAGCGTATTTCAACAAGACCGCATAAAAACTAAATTATTACACTACATGGCGAAAGGTAAGTTTGAGAAATTAGTCATGCTACTGGCTATACGTCCTGATTTACGTTTGGATATTCGGCCTTTCGTAGAAAAAGCACTCTCTAAATTGGCTGGATTTGCCGAACAAGACAACATGGAGATTATATTAAAAATATACCCTGAATTTTTCTATACCTACGCTCCATTAAAAGACATTTCTAATATTTACCCCATTATTAATAAAGAAGGCTGCAAGGGCATCACTGTATTTCAACATGCAGTATGGGCAGGTGATGTACGCTATATGTGCAACATGATGCTGGATTGTCTTCCAAAAAACGAAGACGGTGAAAAGATAAGAGTCGAATTGCTGCGCCAATACAAAGAGCTAATGGACTATGGGGTTGTTTATGATTTAGAGGGTAAGCGGCATGTTGAAAAACAGTTTAGCTTGCAATCGCTTCTGGGCGGACTAAGTCAGTATGTTACAAATTATGAAGGCTGGACATGGGAGGAGCGTGAGCTCCATTGGTGCAAGGACGTAGGACTTCTCCAGCCGCTCTTGACGGCTCATTTTCGTCATCATTATTGCGACCCAGAAGAATCGTTTTGGAATACCCCAAGCTTTACGAAGGCGAAACTAATACGCTCCCTCGAGTTTTATAACTATGTTGAGCATAAAAAGCAATTGTGGGATGATTCTTTAGGTGGCTTGGGTTCGAATTTTGGAATCGCGGGGGGGGGCGCTGGGCGGCGGGCGATGGGGGGGGTGGGTCGGTGCGGGCGCGATTTGCGGGCGTTAACCGCCCTATGTGAAGTAAGAACAAAAACCGATCTGCCGTTACTTATAAAGCGGTTGCAAAGTCCGGTTCAAAGCCCCGAAGAAGATCGCGAGCACCTATTCGTGATTTCTTAGCCTGGTGTAGCAACCCTGCCGCGAAATCCGCAGCAGGGTTTGGCTCCCAACAGGCATTAATAAACCACCCCAGTAACTCCTGATAATCCCAGTGTTCTGATGTTCTTACCCACCACGTGCTCCAACGATACAAATAACTGCTGATACGGCGGGGAGAAACCCCATCAATGACCATTTGTTTCACTTGTTCGCGTGCTTTGCGCAATGTCCTTGGATGCGGAACAATGCAACTTGGCTCAGGCAATAATTGTTCAGTTGTCTCCCCCCTCCCCAATGAGGGCAAATAATGCGCAGAACCGCATGAATTAACTGGTTTATTATTAGCCTGTGTCACGGTGATGTTATCTGGGGTTTGCGTCCCCGGATAGTGAATTCCTAAAAAATGAAACCCTTTATCTATATGTCCTATACGGGTTTTTTTCCCAGACAGGCTTAATTGTCGTTCTTGTAGTATGTCATTCATACGCTGCTTGCAGCGCTCAAGTTGACGCAGGGTTTGGCACAAAATCAAAATGTCGTCTTGATAGCGCAAATAAGTCACGTTCATTCCATCAAAAGCTTCATCCAGGGGCTTTAAATAAATACCGCTGAAAAACTGCGACAGTGGTCCACGAAGAGCAATTCCATGATCTGCATTTTTATACCCTCGAGGTGTCTCAATAGGATTGGTGATGATCTCCCTGAGCATCGCTTGCACTTTTGGATCATCGTAAAGGGTATTGATATCCAAAATTAATTGATGGTGCGGGATGGATTTGTAAAAAGATTTGATATCTGCTCGTATAACGTACTGTGGTTTACTCTCTTTAAGCACTTGCCTGATATGTTGTGTAGCCACCCTTACACCACTTGGACCTTGAAGATGATAACAGTGCCGATGCATCACATAAGGAAAGGTGGGTTTCAGTTGTTTGAGTAAAATATGCTGAAAAATCCGATCCGATACGTGCAGTTGATCGATCATCTCGTCTTTAAAATAATAGCGCTTCAGGAAACGCGGTGTATAACTGCCGTCCATCATGGCGTGGACACCTTGAACCAGCCACTGATTTTGCTCACGCGCCATAAAATGAATGTCGTGATTTGGGTTGGCAAAGCGTTTTTGTTTGTGAATTTTGACAAATAGTGCATGGCCTATAGCCGACATCTGTGCAAAATCCCATCGTTTCATTTGTGTCATGGTTCACTCAGAGCTTCAAGCGATTTGTGAGATACGCCTGAAAGCCCATAATAACATCTTGTGGGATACCCAAGAAGCACAAGAATTTTCTCTTGGACTGGCGTCAACAAGGTGATCTCAGTGTGTTTTGTTCCATTGATATTGATAATAACCAAGGAGATACCTCGGAACACTTTAAGCATCATCTCCGAAGTGGGTCTGGCTGTTGCCCTCTTTGAATTTCCTTTGTAAATGCCAGATAATTTTTCATCATTATTTTGCAAAGCATTGCGCACAGTAAATTCCAGCAAACACAGTACCCTTAAACCTATACTGAGCAAACGGATAAGCCCCTTGATGCGGGTCGTTGAGCCAAGATGTAACGGGGTTAAACCTAGCATTTTTCCTTTGTAACGGGCAAAACCATGTTCAATCAAATATTCTTGACGATATGCAAGCACTGCTTCGCTTAGACTCAATTCTTGATCATTACAAACATAAACTCGCCAACCCAGCCCACGCACGGTGCTTTCCCAGATATCCGTGTTAAGCGTTGTATGAACCGATAGTTCTGTTTCAATAAGTATGTAAGCTTCACGTCCTCGATAAGCTTTACGGTAAGTCTTTTTCGTTTCTTTGCGATACTCTATTTGAAGCAATTCATTGATGCCATGGCTTTTTAAAATGGTGTTTACGGCACAGTGCAATTCTTTCTCATCAAGATGTTTTATGCCTTGGCCGCGTTGATTAAGCTTGGCTATGGCTTTTTGAGCCTTTTCTACTCGCGCCTTAAGTATTTTTTCTTGCTTTGCTGCGTACTTGAAGGAATGCACGACCAAGCGTTGCTCATCCCACGAGAACATTTCGCCATTAATTTCAGTATCTGATTGTAATGCAATCGTGTAAATAAAGCCTTCTGCTATCTGTTTCGGTGTTTCATGCTCCACCAATAGTGGGTGATAGACTGGAGTTAATATTTGCTCATTATCCCATATAGGCTTCAATAAATTAATTAATTCAGCACCAGGCATTTGAACAGATGATAACGGACATAAATAGAAGTCACCGCTATTGGCAACAAAGGCACGTGTTGCCAATGAGGCCATTTTGCAGTCACCAACATAAAGAACACCGCGGGTTTGGACACGTTGTTGCACTTTGCGTATTTCTGGGATGTACAGCGGATCATCTGCTTTTTCACCACTTACTACAGTGGTCGTTAATGGAATCCCCAATGGGTCTAATGCTGATTGATTAATTTTAAGCTGTGGCAAATCTGGACGATGGTCTTTGCTATGCCCAAACTGAAATAGCCCCTCTTCTGTCACTGACACATAGCTCTTGACGCTAGTACTATCTACACGTACTCGTTTTATTTTTAAATCATAAACACGAATAACGGCATGGTTTAATTTGCTTTCAACACGATCAAACTCATCATCCTGACCAAGACAATCGAGAATCGATGCAAGGCGGTCATCACTAAAGTCCAGAGCGCGAACTGTCCTGCCAAGACATTGTTCTAATGTCATCAATAGGCCACTTGACCAGCCCTCAACATGATTGAGGCGATGATCCCCTTCACTTAGTATATAAGCTAGCCAAACTTGTACAATATGACCCAAGCCAAGACCACCCCAGTTTCCATGCATAGGAAATTGCTCATCCAATATCTTGGCCAATTGGATTTTTTCCATCTGAGCTAAAAGTAGAGGGATATCATCGATTCGTTCAATTGCGGCTACAAGTCCTGTTGTCATATTTTGTCAGTTCTTTTACAGTCTTTGAAAATTGTGCCGCATTATCATACTAAATTGAAAAATTATGAAATCTTTTTATTGGGAAAATACTTTTTTAGACTAATTGTTCAATTTAAAGGTTGATTATCATGGTGTGTGGCCTTCTCTTGAACCTCATTTAATTTGAGCGAACGGTGAGAGCTACATCGTGATCTTGAGGATCTTGTCGCATAGCATATTGCATGGTTTACGATTGATATGAAAAAACATCAGTTTTAAGAAAAACCGTGTCAATAGGTATTTTGAATATTTTTTAAAAAATTCCGCTTGCTGTCGCGATCGACTCTGATTAATGCATGGTCAATGACAAGAACTTACCCGGCGATTGTGACAGGATACGTTAAAAAGTATCATTGGGCTTATTTATTAAGCCCAATTTATAATAAATATGGATTTGTATGACTCCCATAAATATCCTAAAAACTTAATTATTAAGGTAGCCCTCAACGAAATTGTCTACTTTTTTCTTAAGAGCAGCTA